>JACPSI010000039.1 GCA_016193365.1 Ignavibacteriales bacterium | reverse complement strand
GTTCGACGGCTTGAGAGAGAGACTAAAACTGAAGCTGGTGGATTCACGGGCATTTGACAATGGGAAGGTAGTGCTGGCATACGAAAAAGCGATCTAGTCGTCTCATCCTATTCTATAATGAAGGAAGGAGAGAACCACAATGTTCAAATTGATTGTTATCGCGATGGTCATTGGGTTGAACGTGAAACCGGTGGAAACAAGGACTTTCAATTCAGGCTTTGTTCCCTTGAGATACTCGAATTGAACCTGACTGGGTGGGATCAATCGGGGAAATAGTGAAGACAAAAATGTGGAGAAATAATGAAATACCTCTGTCTGGCCTATGAAGAAGAAAGCAAACTGAACTCCTTATCAAAAGATGAATGGGACGTTCTGAGGCGGGAGACGCTCGATTACGTCGAAGAACTTCGGCAAAAAGGGTCTCTTGTTACTGCGGAACCACTCCAGAGCGTTCAGTCGGCAAGCACTATTCGCGTGCGGGGTGGAAAACTCACCATAACGGACGGCCCGTTCGCGGAGACGAAAGAGACACTTGGCGGGTTTTTTCTGATCAACGCCCGGGACATGAATGAAGCGATTCGTGTTGCGTCAAAGTGGCCGTCGGCAAGACTGGGAAGTATCGAAGTTCGACCAATCGAAGAAGGCCTCAAAGAAGAAGGAAGATATAAGCCCATATAAACCCGAGAGGTGAATAAATTATGAAATATATGCTCCTGGTATATCTGAACGAAAACGCTTTGACTGAGGATGAGCGTCAGGCTTGTTACCGGGATTCGGCTCAACTCGCACAAGACTTGAGCAAGAGCGGCAGCTATATGAGCGCCTCGCCGCTCCAACCGGTTGCAACTGCGACAAGTGTCCGCCTGCGGAACGGCAAGAAGGTTATTACCGATGGACCATTTGCAGAAACACGCGAGCAACTGGGAGGCTATTATCTGATCGAAGCAAAGGATTTGGATGACGCCATCAGCATCGCCACGCGTGTTCCGGTCGCAAACGTGGGAACGATAGAAATCCGGCCTGTTTTGGAAATATCAGGACTGCCGGAGAAGGTGTAGGACGGGACGTTGTTCCTCCACATGTAGGTCGGATCGCCGATCTGACCTACATGGGTTGTCGATTTTCGCTCCCGGCAAACGACTATATTCAAACGGCAATTTAAAGGAGAGAACTCATGCAAGGCAACGATTCAACTCTGACATCAAGGTTCCTCTCGGCCGGGATTGCGGCCGGACCTTTCTTTGTTGTTGTTGCGCTCCTTCAGGCTTTCACTCGTGAAGGCTTCGATTATGTCCGACATCCCGCCAGTTTGCTTTCGTTAGGCGACGGAGGATGGATACAAATCGCCAACTTTGTTTTGACGGGCTTTCTCTTCATTCTCTGTGGAATCGGACTCGGCAAGGTGTTGACTGAGGGCATCGGCAGGATCTGGGCGTCGCGATTGTTTATTGTCTATGGCGTAGCACTCATCATGGGCGGAGTGTTTACGGCTGATCCCGGCTTGGGATTTCCGCCGGGCGCACCGGAAGGTGCCGCGAAGGAAATGAGCTGGCACGGAACCCTCCACGCATTCGCGCCCATTCTCGGATTTTTCTCACAGGTAGCGGCGCTTATTATTCTGGCGCGACGATTTGGTTCTCAAGGACAACGAACGTGGAAACTTGTCACGATCATTGCTGCCGTCGCGATGTTTGTGCTGGCAACAATCCCCAACTTCACAGCAGAATGGGAAAAAGGGGTCTTCAATTTTCTACCTTTATGGACATCGGTTGTCTTCGGCTACAGTTGGACATCCCTTGTCATATCAAAGGTGAGAAAAGAAATAGGCTCTCAAATTCAATAAACCAGGGTGAAAATGATGCCAAGGCAAAGGAGAAGAAATGGTTGATGTTCGTGTGGAGAGCGAAAACGGAACCCCGCTCGATCGCTTTGGGATCAACTCAAGAACGCCATACGAGGAACTGAAGCCGATTATACGGAAATCAGGATAAGATGTATCAATAGTCACGAACAATCACAGGAGGAACAGCATGCAAAAGATCACGCCATTCTTATGGTTCGACAAAGAGGCCGGTGAAGCGGCAAAGTTCTACACATCCGTTTTCAAGGACTCAAAAATCAAGGCGTACGAAAAACTTGAAAACACGCCTTCAGGAACGGTTGAGGTCGTAACCATCGAGCTCTTAGGCCAGGAGTTTCGGCTCATGAGCGCGGGTCCTCTTTTCAAATTCAATGAGGCCATCTCCTTCGAGGTGCCGTGTAAGACTCAAAAGGAAATTGATTACTACTGGGGAAAGCTCTCCGCCGACCCAAAGGCGGAACAATGCGGCTGGCTCAAAGACAAGTACGGCCTTTCATGGCAAATTGTGCCCAGCGTTCTCAGCAAGATGCTGAAGGACAAAGACAAGAAAAAAGTTGCACGTGTGACAGAGGCTTTTCTCCAGATGAAGAAATTTGACATTGAAGGCTTGCAGAAAGCATACCGGGGATGATTGAAGCGAGATGATTTTGTGAGCGAGCCTACGGGTGGCGCAAAAAAAACTGGCGGTTACGTTGCTCTCTTGCGGGGCATCAACGTGGGCGGAAGCAACATTATCAAAATGGACAAACTCAGAGCGTGTTTTGAACAAAACGGATTTCAACACGTGAGCTCGTACATCCAAAGCGGTAATGTTCTCTTCGAATCGGCTGAACAAGATCAACCAAAGCTTGAGAACCGCATCGAAGAAGCGATTTTCAAATCTTTCAAGAAGGGTGTTTCGGTCGTGGTCCGATCAGGGAAGCAGATGAAGAGCATCGTTTCACGAGCGCCGAAAGGGTTTGGGTCAAAACCTGATGCGTACCGCTATGATGTCATCTTCCTCAAAGCTCCGCTGACACCGAAAACGGCCATGGAAGTCGTCAGCGTGAAGAAGGGGGTGGATCAGGCGTATCTCGGCAATGGAGTTTTATACTTTTCCCGGTTGATCAGCAAAGCGGCACAGAGCAAATTAACGCGGATTATCGGCACTCCGGAATACAAATTCATGACGATTCGCAACTGGAATACCACCGTCAATCTCCTTGAGCTCTTGAAAGATTATAATATCTTGAAATCATAGAACCGGGTTAATCTTAGATCAATTGAAAGGAAAAAAATGGCTCGACTGATTCTTTCTATCATAGGTAGCTGGATTATTGGCGCAGCGCTTTCCACAGGAACCGACCACATTTTTCATGTCACCAACGTGTATCCGCCGTACGGAGAGCCGATGATGGATAATGGTCTCTTGCTCCTCGCATTCAGCTATCGAGCCGTCTTCACCATATTTGCATGTTATCTCGCCGCCATATGGGCAAAAGACAAAGCCCGCAATGCAATTTGGGCGCTAGGAATTATCGGCACGGTGCTCTGGCTCGCTGGGACAATTGCAATGTGGGAATTTGCCCAGCCGTGGTATAACATCGCAGGTATCG
>JACPSI010000038.1 GCA_016193365.1 Ignavibacteriales bacterium | reverse complement strand
CGCTTTCACGAGTCCAAAAAAGCAAAAGCAACGATGGTCCTGACGCGCGTGTCCAATCCATTGCAATTCGGAGTCGTCATCACGCGGGATGACGGAAAGATCACGCGCTTTCTGGAAAAACCTGCCTGGGGAGAGGTCTTCAGCGACACGATCAACACCGGCATCTACATCCTTGAACCGGAAATGATGGACCTTGTGCCGGCAAACGAAGACTTCGATTTCAGCAAAAACCTCTTTCCCCTCATGCTCGAACACGACCTTGGCCTCTACGGATACATTTCGGACGGCTATTGGCGGGATGTCGGCAATCTGAATGAATACCAGGAAGCGCAACTAGACATCCTTCGGGGTCTCGCGAAAGTAAAAATCGACGGTGAAAAGGTTGACAATGTCTATCGCGGTGTAAACACCAAGATTGAAACACACAAGAAAAACATCACGGGAAAGGTGGTTATCGGCCGTAATACGCGCATTCACAGGGAAGCGGTGGTCAGCAATTCGGTGATTGGCGACGATTGTGAAATCATGCCGGGAGCCGTCATACGTAATTCCATTATCTGGAACGGATGCCAGATCGGCACAAAAGCAGAGCTCTCTTCTGATGTGATATGCTCCCGCTGTATCATCGGCGATGAGGCTGTCATTGCCGACAACGTGTTCATGAGCGACCAATGTGTCATCGGCAAGAAGAGCCGGCTGTTGTCCAATATCAAGTTATGGCCAGAAAAGACTGTTGAAGAAGGCGCAATTCTCACACGCAGCCTCGTGTGGGAGGACCAATGGCTGAGGGAACTTTTTACAGACTCGCGCGTGACGGGAGTATCGAATGTTGAAATGAACCCGGAATTCGGGGCAAAGCTCGGCGCTGCTTTTGGAGCCCTTGTGGGCGCAGGGTCCACAGTGGCGACCAGCAGGGATTCCGACAACGTTTCCCGAATGATGAATCGCGCAATCATGACAGGGCTGATGTCCGCCGGAGTACACTGCAGCGACCTCCGGGCAACGTCGATCCCTATTGTCCGTCACGAGCTGAAAAGCGGCAAGGAAAAAGGCGGCATTCACGTACGGAAATCCCCGTTTGACAAGAACCTTACCGACATCATCTTTTTTGATTCCGACGGAAAAGATCTCCCCACAAGCAAAACAAAATCAGTGGAGCGGCTGTTTTTCGGCGAGGATTTTCCGCGGGCGCACCATGAGGCCGTTGGGACCATCACCTTCCCCGAAAGAACGACGGAAAGCTATATCGATCGGTTCCTCTCCAGCATCAACCTCCAGGCGATCCGTTCTGCTGGCCTGAAACTTGTACTCGATTTTTCCAACGGCGTTGCTTCAACGATTTTTCCTCATATCCTCGGCAATTTGAACCTTCAGGTCGTGTCGCTGAACGCCCATCTGGACTTCCGAAAACTCACACTTGCCAAAGAGGAATTCGAACAGTCCATTAACGAGTTATCGCATGTCGTCACCTCTCTGAGATACGACATTGGATGCAAACTGGATGCAGGCGCGGAGAAGATCAAGGTCATCGACGAACGCGGCAACTGGATCGACGATGACCGTCTCCTGACGCTCATGACAAGGTTTGTTTCGCTCGCAAACCCCAATGTGAAAAAAATCGCCGTCCCTATCTCAGCATCCGGCGAGATCGACCTGATCTCCCAAAATCTCGGCCTGACCGTGCTGAAGACAAGGGACAGTCATCTTGCGCTCATGCAGGCTGCGTCCGACAAGGATACGAGATTTGTGGGAGGGACAAAGGGCGGTTTTATTTTCAACGAATTTCTCTTTGCTTCGGACGGCATGTACTCGGTTGCAAAACTGCTCGAATGCATGGCGCTTACCAAAAAACGCCTCGGCGAGCTGGACCGGGAGACACCGAAGCTCCACTTCGTCAAGAAGAACATTCCCTGTTCCTGGCACGCCAAGGGGCGCGTGATGCGCCGGCTGATGAAAGACTCCGAGGCATTCCCGCGCGATTTGATCGAGGGTGTAAAGATCTATCCCAGGGACAAAGGCACATTGACCTCCGTGCTTCTTAATCCCGATCGCGCTCGGCCGTTCTTTCATATCAACGCCGAATCATCCGACCTCCAGGTCGCTGAGCAGCTCGCGAAAGAGTACGAAGCCAAAATTTTGGGATGGATCCGCGTGGAATGATTTCGATGGAATCTTTACAGTTTTTCGACTACCTTTTTATCCGCCCTGAACCGACAACATGAGAACGTATGAAGATTACCGATATCCTTAATGAGAACGTCATCCGGACGAACCTTCCTGGCTCGACAAAGGAAGAAATCATCAACGCCATGATCGACCTGGCGGCGTCTCAGGAAAAAGTCATTGACAAGGAAAAACTGCGCACGGCCATTTTCGACCGTGAGAAAATCATGTCGACGGGTGTGGGGTCGGGGTTTGCCATTCCTCACGGCAAGACGGATTCTGTCAACGATATCGTTGCCGCGTTCGCCGTGACTGCCCAGCCGATCAACTATCAATCGCTGGACGAACAGCCCGTCAGAATCGTTTTTCTTCTTGTCGGCCGCGACAACATGGTCGGACCGCATATCAAGCTCTTGAGCCGCATCTCGAGGTTGATGAACAAGGAGGAATTTCGGAACAAGCTTCTCGAAGCGAAAACACCGGCCGAAATTCTTGAGATTTTTCGCAAAGAGGAATCCTCCCAATTTGAAGTTTGACCTTCCCTCAAATTTTTCAACAAGCTCCGCTCCTTTCAAAAAGCTGCTGAAGGCAATTCCTTGAAGTATCGATCCATAAAGGGAACAAGAGACATCCTCCCGGGCGAAACCGCACGGTGGCAGCACGTCGAGAGCGTCATTCGAAGAGTTATGGCCGATTTTAGTTACCGGGAAATACGGACGCCCATCTTCGAGCAAACGTCGCTTTTTGCCCGCAGCATCGGTGAGCTGACGGACATCGTGAGCAAAGAAATGTATACCTTTCTCGACCGGAGCGAGGAAAGTATTACGCTTCGGCCCGAAGGCACTGCCACGACAGTCCGCGCTTATATCCAGAATAATCTCGGTGAGGCAGCGCCGCTGACCAAAGTCTACTACCTGGGGCCGATGTTTCGACAGGAGCGACCGCAGGCGGGCCGTCTGAGGCAGTTTCATCAGTTCGGGGCAGAAGCACTGGGATCTTCTTCACCGACACTCGACGTCGAAGCCATTATGCTTCCCCTCCAGGTTTATAAGCAGCTGGGCGTTTCAGAAACGTCCCTGAAGTTAAACTCCGTCGGCTGTGAAAAATGTCGCCCGCGCTACAAAAAGCTCTTGCAGGAAGAGCTCCTGAAAATCCAAAGCAAACTTTCGCCCGAAAGCCAGGCTCGCCTTGAGCAAAACCCTCTGCGCGTTTTGGATTCAAAGGATGAGCGTGACCAGAAACTCACCGCTTCGATTCCCTTGATGAAAGACCACCTGTGCGATGAGTGCCGGGACCACTTTGCGAGCGTCCAAACTCTCTTAAACCACCTCAACATCCCGCATATCGTCGATGGGAGGTTGGTCCGGGGGCTTGATTACTACACGAAAACTGCGTTTGAAATCACTACTTCGCACCTGGGGTCTCAGGATGCTTTGGCCGGAGGCGGACGATACGACCTCCTGGTGGAGGAGCTTGGAGGTAAATCAACACCCGGGGTTGGGTTCGCGGCCGGCATCGAGCGCGTCCTTATTACACTTGAGAAGCTCGGGAAAGACAAGTTCCAAGAGGCTGGCCCGGTAGTTTTCTTTGTCGGCATGGACGATAAATCCCGGGAATGGGCCTTCCTGAAATCCTGCGAGCTTCGAATGCGTGGTATTTCAGCTGAACTCGATTACCTGAATCGAAGCGTAAAGGCTCAGATGCGGGAAGCAAACCGACTTCATGCCAAATTTGTTGTTGTTATCGGTGAGGAAGAGCTGAAAAGCCGCTCGGCCAAACTGAAGAACATGGCAACCGGGGAAGAAAGCCCGATTTCCTTCGACCGTCTCGATTCTGTTCTCTGATGGCAAGAAGGAAAAAACCTGAGGCGGAATATCGGCTCAATATTTTTTACCATGAAGACAGGCAGACGAAAGAGCGAAAGCTCGTTTTTCTCTTTCGGACGATTCAGGAGTTTGTTAGCTTCAACTATGAGATTTTGCTCGAGGATACTGTGGAAGGGAATACGCTTCACTTCAACATTGCTGGCTTGAACGCACCTTCATCGCTGATGCCGGGAACGGGCGCAGCACATGGAAAGAGGGAGTACTCAGACTTGAACGGAGCTTATACCCTGGTCGTGAAGAAACTCGACGGCACAACGAATGCGTTTCGTTTGGCTGTTTCGCCTGAACGCGTGCGCCTCCTTGAAAGCCCAAAAAATCCCATCGTTCTTGTATCCACCGAACCCTTGATGCTTTCCTGACATGTATCCAAGATTATTTGAAATCGGCGGTATTCCTGTCTACGGCTACGGCCTGATGCTGGCGGTCGGCTTCATCGTGGCGAGCTCGCTGCTTTCCGCTGAACTCAAACGAAAACAGCTGAACGTCGACGTCACAGATTCCTTTGTGTACTTTACGAAAGGGCTTTTTGTTGCGCTTGTCGTATCCTTTCTTGCGACGTTTGGATTTCAGCGGGGGCTTGACACACTTCTGCAGTTTGCTTTTGGATCAACCCTCCACACTATTGTTACCCTTGCGGTCGTTGCAGCCGGATTTTTTCTTTTCCGGAAACAGGCGAAGGGAAGCTTTGACCTCGCCAACGCTGTCACGTTGCTTGCACTCACGTTTGGCGTTGTGGGTTCGAAGACACTGTATGTCCTGGAACATCTCACGGAATTCTCGCAGCGCCCGTTCGACACTGCATTTTCTCCCGGCGGGCTGACGTTCTACGGAGGTTTTCTTCTGGCCACGCTGGCTATTTACCTTACGACACGAAAGGCCGGTGTTCCGTTCCTGGCGGTCGCCGACGCCGCCTCACCGGGGCTGATCATCGGCTACGGCATTGCGCGCATTGGTTGTCATCTCGCCGGCGACGGAGACTATGGATTTCCGACAACTCTTCCATGGGGAACGGATTATTCCCGTGGTACATTTCCGCCTTCCGAAGCGTTTAAGCCGTTTCCGGAGATAACATCGCAATTTCCCAACGGCATTGTCCCCGACACTACGCCCTGCCATCCCACTCCGGTGTACGAGCTCATCCTTTGCGCACTCATTTTCTGGTTCCTCTGGTCAAGAAGATCGAAAGCAACCGCCGACGGGAAGCTTTTCATGATGTATCTTCTTTTTGCGGGACTTGAGCGTTTTGTGATCGAGTTTTTCCGCATTAACCCGCGCATTGCACTTGGTCTGAGCGAGGCACAGCTCATCGCTGTCCTGCTTGTCGCTGTCGGCGCGCTGGGATGGTATAGGCTCTCGAAGGCAAGAGACAGCGAGACTGCATGACCGTTGCATTCTATTCAAAGGATGACTGCAAACTCTGCGACAATGCTCGAAACGTGATCAAGCGACTGAAGAAGGAATTCTTTTTCGATGTGAATGAAACGATGCTTACAGAGGAACATCCGAGATACAAAGAATTTTTTATGGCGATTCCCGTAGTGATCATTCAGGACAAACAGTTTTCTGGAACAATTCTGGAAGACGATCTCAGGGCATTTCTGAAGGAGCTCAAACCGCCTACACGCCTTTTCTATCTCGGAAAAACCCTTGAAGCGCTCGGTTTTCTCACTGTTGCGCTCGGTTTAATGTATGGGTTGATGGGCGACATGTGGACAGACCTGTATTTCTTTCTGGGCGGGATCGTTGTCTTCGGCGTTGGGATGGTGCTTGAAAGGCGCGAATTAAGGCGGGACCGCCAACCTTCCGTATAATCACCTGGTCATCAATGGCCGACATCATTGTTGGACGACGTCCTGTGCTCGAGGCGCTCAAAGCCGGCCAGCCTATCGAAAAAATCCTCGTGCAGTATGGAACTCACGGAGGCGGAATCGACAGCATTTATAAAGCTGCAAAGCAAGTCGGTATTCCGATTACTCAGGCTGCGAAGGAAAAGTTTCGGGAGATCGCCGGGGATCAACTCACTCAAGGCGTACTGGCGCTCGTCAGCCCGATACCATACGTTGAAGTCGAAGACATCCTCGAAATCGCCAGGAAAAGAAATGAGGCGCCGTTCCTTCTCATTCTGGATGAAATCGAGGACCCGCACAATGTAGGCGCCCTCATTCGAACCGGTGAGTGCGCAGGGATCCACGGAGTTGTGATCCCCAGGCATCATGCGGCCACGGTCAACGAAACGGTCATGAAAACTTCTGCCGGGGCGATTGCTCATGTTTCTGTTGCTCGTGTTTCAAACATCGTTCAAACTCTTGAGCAACTCAAACAGAACAACGTCTGGATCGTCGGCGCCGATACGAGCGGCGAAAAGGTCTACTTCGACGTCGACTACAAAGGGCCTATCGGTATAGTAGTTGGAAACGAGGGAAAGGGAATGCGTCGGCTTGTGAAAGAGCGTTGTGATTTTGTCGTGCGGATCCCGCTTTTCGGAAAGATTGAATCGTTGAACGCTTCAGTGGCTGGTGGGTTCGTGATGTATGAAGTTGCACGGCAAAGACACGCACAGGCGAACTGATCATTGCGGCTTGGTTCTTCGCCTTCGCGCCCTCTTCTCGGCGTTCTGTCGAACCGACCTGTTGAGCTTCTCCGCCTCCCGCAAGAACTTCTGAACGTTCTCTCTCGGCTTGATAATCATTTTCTGTCTGTTGTTTATGTTTTTCATTGTCAAAGCTATATCGTTTCAACAAGCCAACTGTTCAATCCTCATTCTCCATTCAACATTCCGCAATTAGTTCACTCCTCAGCCCTGTCTCCTTCTTTCATCAAACCGTAGCGCTTCATTTTTGTATAGAGGTGACTCCGTTGAATATCCAGTGCCTCAGCGGTTTTTGAGATGTTCCATCGATGAAGCTCGAGCTGCCGCTTGATAAACGCAGCTTCGGCTCGTTCTTTGAATTCCTGAAAAGTTCCACCCACGTTCAAGATGTCGTCAGAAGCGTTTTTGCCAAAGCCTGCGGGAGCTTCAAACAGGTTCACATCGATCATGGTCCCAGGGGACAAAATGACGAGGCGCTCCACGGCGTTTTTGAGCTCGCGGACATTTCCCGGCCAATCACGCTTTCGAAGGTCCTGTAGGCCTTCTTCAGTTATCGTTTTTTTTGCGAGGCCGTTCCGCGAACATACTTCATCGATAAAAGAGTGTACGAGAATCGGGATGTCGTTCCTGCGCTCGCGTAACGGAGGGATATGGATGGGAATAACATTGAGCCTGTGGTACAGGTCGTTCCGAAAATTTCCTCTGCGAATCTCCTCTTCGAGGTTCTTATTCGTTGCGGCAATGACGCGCACGTCCACCGAAATGAGTTTGTTCCCTCCAACCCGTTCAACTCTCCCCTCCTCCAGCGCACGCAGGACTTTTGCTTGCGCCTGGAGGCTCATGTCTCCAATCTCGTCCAGGAACAGCGTACCCACGTCCGCCTGTTCAAACTTCCCGATGCGCTGGGACGTAGCCCCTGTAAAAGAGCCTTTTTCATGGCCGAACAACTCTGATTCGATAAGTTCTGATGGAATTGCAGCACAGTTGACTTCGACAAACGCCTTTGGAGCTCTCTTGCTTTTCCGAAAAATCGCACGCGCAACAAGTTCCTTCCCGGTCCCGTTTTCTCCCGTAATGAGTACACGAGCCTCGGTCGGAGCAACGCGCTCAACGACTTCAAGAACTTGCTTGATGTTAGCGCTTTCGCCGAGTATTTGCAGCCTGCCTTCAACTGTCTCCTGGAGCTTTCGGAAATCTTCGGAGAGTTTTGCCTGCTGAAGCGCGTTGCGAACTGTCACAAGCAGCTTGTCGCGGTCCAGCGGCTTCGACAAAAAATCGAACGCACCGAGTTTCGTCGCTTCGACAGCCGTCTCAATCGTCCCGTGGCCGGAGATCATAACGACCGGAAGGTTGGCGTTTTTTTCCCGAATCTTCTGCAAGACTTCAATGCCGTCCATGCCCGCCATTTTGACATCAAGGAGAACAACGTCGACCGGCATCGCTGCAAGTGTTTTTAGCGCGGTTTCACCATTTTCGGCGAACTCAACGCCGAAATGGTCATACTCAAGGATCATCTTCAGCGAGTCACGCACGCTTTTTTCATCGTCGACGACGAGGACAGTTTTCATGGGATTCAGTCTTCGGGTTCTTCAGTGGAGAGCGTAAGGTAATCGGACGGCAGCAGGGTTTTCACACTGTGGAGGTCGCGTCCAAACGCTTCGCCGTGCCTGTTTGCTCTTTTGTCACGCGGGTCATCGGCGCCTCCCACGACAAATTTCGCTTCTCCCCACTCCACAAGGTTGCCGGTCGTCCGTGTGAGGTCTTGCGATTCAGAGACATACGAAAGATAGGCAGAGGCAAAAAAATGTTGAAGTTTATCTCTGTCTCCTTCTTCATTCAGGGGGCTGTCCGGGTAGATTTTTCTGGGGAGATTTTTTTTTCTCATCTTGAAAAGGCTGTCCTCCTCGAACGTCAGGGGAAGTGGAAGAGATGAAATGATCGGCATTTTCAGGTCGATGTTTTGGTGCTCGAGAACCGCCATCATGGAGAGGAATAAAGCGCGTCCAATTCTATACTCTGCAATCTTCAAGGCCTTGAGATAAATCCCGTCGACCGTCCGTAAGTCGCCGCATCGACGGTACAGCTCCTTGAATCGCGCATCCCGAACGTAGGTCCGAATCTGTCTCGTATCGATGACAACTTGCGGGGTGAACATATCGCCGACAAACCCTCCCAGTGAAAATCCTTCTTTTTCTTTCTCGTCAAAATCCCATGAAAGCCCATCGGGGCCGGGCTTTCCATTGCATTGCGCGGCGGCCGGAAGCACTGCCATGCCCATCAACAGAGCGAGGAGAACAAGTTTCCTGATGCGTACACCCATGCCAAACCCCGTTTGCGGGTCGTCTCGTGATCTTGTCAAGCACCGGCTGCGGCCAACCCTATGTTTGAATCACTCCAGGATTAAACCTTGGGATTTCCGCGTTGTAACTCGCCATTTCTATCCCGCTCGAAATCACGTCGCGCGTCTCCACTGGGTCGATAATCCCGTCAACCCATAACCTCGCCGCTCCGTACAGAGGGTCAAGCTCGGATTCATACCTCGCCTGGATCTCGCTCAGTAGTTTTTGTTGCTGTTCCTTGGAGATATGTTTTCCGTCCTTCTCCATCGCCTGCAGCTTGATGGCAAGAAGAGTTTCGCTTGCCTGCTTCCCCCCCATGACGGCAATCTGCGCTGTCGGCCATGCAAAAATGAGTCGAGGGTCATACGCTTTGCCGCACATGGCATAGTTGCCCGCACCATAACTGTTCCCAACAATAAAGGTGAATTTGGGAACAACACTGTTGGCAACGGCATTGACCATCTTTGCTCCATCTTTGATAATGCCTCCCTGTTCCGCGCGGCTTCCAACCATGAAGCCGGTGACATCCTGAAGAAATACGAGCGGTATCATCTTTTGGTTACAATTCATGATGAAACGCGCTGCCTTGTCCGCGCTGTCGCTATAAATGACACCTCCGACCTGCATCTCACCCTTCCGGGTCTTTACCACGGAGCGCTGATTAGCGACGATCCCCACCGCCCATCCATCGACGCGCGCATATCCTGTAATGACCGTTTTCCCGAATTCCGCCTTATATTCGTCCATCTCGCTGTTGTCCAGAATGCGTGCGAGCACCTGGTACATGTCGAACGGCTTCGCCCGATCCGCCGGGAGTATTCCATAGATTTCTTTAGAAGGAAATTTCGGCGGTTTCGGTTCAGCCCGGTTGAACTCAGCAGTCGGCTTTTTGCCGAGCTTGGAGACGATACTGCGAATCGTTGCCAGACACTCCTCGTCGTTCTTCATCTTATGGTCGGTCACGCCGCTAATTTCACAGTGAACCGTCGCGCCTCCCAAAGCTTCGTTGTCAATATCCTCGCCAATGGCAGCTTTCACAAGATGCGACCCCGCCAGAAAAACGCTCCCGGTTTTATCCACGATCATTGCCTCGTCGCTCATGATCGGGAGATAGGCGCCGCCCGCAACGCAGGGCCCCATGATCGCGGCAATCTGGGTGATGCCGAGAGACGACATCACTGCATTGTTTCTGAAGATGCGGCCAAAGTGTTCTTTGTCGGGAAAAATCTCTGATTGGAGCGGAAGAAAAACGCCGGCGGAATCAACGAGGTAGATAATCGGGAGACGATTCTCGATAGCGATTTCCTGAGCACGGAGGTTTTTCTTGCAGGTGATGGGAAACCATGCCCCGGCCTTCACCGTCGCATCGTTCGCAACGACAACGACAGGGCGGCCGTGGATTCTTCCCACGCCAAACACCGTCCCGGACGATGGAGCCCCGCCGTTTTCCCGGTACATTCCGTATGCGGCAAACAAACCGACTTCAAGAAAACGGGAGCCCGGGTCAATGAGTTTTTCGATACGTTCCCGCACAAACATTTTCCCGCGCTTCTTGTGTCTTTCTCTTGCTTCTTTTCCTCCGCCTTCTTTGACAGTATCTGTGGAGTTCCGCAACGATTTCAGAAGTTCGAGATGTGCTCGCTCATTCTTCTGAAAATCTGAATCTTTCTTTATTTCGGACCCGATCTTTGCCATATCACTGACTACAGTTTTGGTTTGAGTGAATCAGGCATTCGAGACCCGTTCACCCATAAAGCATAAATAAAATCCTTCGCTTCTTCATTCCCGGGATTTGCCTGCGTTGCTTGAAAGGCATAACCCAGAGCGCTGCCTGCCTCCCCCGTGTAGAGGAGAGACCGGGCAAATTGCAGAAGGAGAACATCCTGTCGCGTATTCTGATCTGGTGCATGCCGCTCACGGATCTCGAGCGCCCGGCGATAATTGTCCCTGGCTCTTGCAAATTGTGATGTGCCAAAGGAAATGTCACCGAGTCGAATTCTGTAGCGGTCCACCGTGTCCGCGGAAAGCTTGATGCACTGAAGAAGCATACGCTCAAATTCTTGAATGTCCAAAGCGACAATGGCGTTCGCCCGAACACGGTCATAAGAGTAACGAGCCCACGCATAGCGGTCAATTGCATCGGCGTTACGAGGCTGGAGATCCATGAGTTTTCTTCTGAAGGCGACATGTTCTTCCACCCGACGCATGAATTCCGCCGCATTGGCAAGATTTTCGAGAGCGGAAACATTTGCCGGTTGGCGTTGGATCAGCTCATTGAGAACTGCATACCCGAATTGCATATTCCCACGCACTTGTGTCGTATGGAGCATTCCGATCCTGAACAATTCCTCCTGCGTGAGGGGTTTGACACGCAATCTGTGTGAAAGCAGAGTCTGCGTATTCGTGAGATGCAGCCGCTCGTCGAAGCGAAGGAGTTCTCGTGCACCTCGGTTAACAAAAAAGACCTGCGGAGCTTCGTATTCCAATCGGGGCCTATCCTCTGAGTTCACATCTCCTGCTTCGATGAATTCCTTTACTTTTTCCTCAGATAACACCTGGAGGGAAAGCAGCGTCGCCGCGTCTCTGACCATGACGCGCTCCAGATCCTTTTTAACTTCCGGTTTTTGGAATGTTTCCTCCATGCGTTTGTAATCGAAGCCCGCCTCAAGGTCCGCCCCGGCGATCATGATATCAGTCGTCTGCGCCTGCCAGACAGTCACTTTCGGAAAGACACGTTGAAAAGTGCGGATGACAAGCTTCATCAGGTCGTCATTCATTTCGTACAAATGGAACCATTGAATGATCACGCCTCCGTGATTGAGCCTCTTTTTACATTCCTCGAAAAACTCGATCGTAAACAGATTGCCGATTCCGGCAATCCAGGGGTTCGACGGCTCACTGACGATCACATCATACGTGTTTGATGTCAGCTTTAAAAAAGCAAGGGCATCGTCTATGTAGAGGCGGAGTCGTGGGTCATCCAACGGACGGTTGTTGACATCATTGAAGAACTCGGATGCTTCAACGACCTCGGGGGAAATTTCAATACAGTCAACCGACTCGACTGGATGTGTCAAGACGCTTCCCGCGGTCACGCCACTCCCCAACCCGATGACAAGGGCAGACCGGGCTTGTGGTCGAAGAAGCAAAGGTAATTGTCCCAGGAGTACTTGCGTCGGCAAATCTCCAACAGAAGACGCGTCCGCTTTTCCGTTGATGGACAAAACATTCTGCTTTTTGCGCTGGAATTCACCCTCGTAGACGGCGACCGTCGCCGTCGTCCCTTCGTTGTAGTAGAGTATCCGTCTCGACGCGTCGGCCGAAAAGAAATCCTCATACCGTGCGGGGGGAGGGATGTTGTCGCTGATGAGGCGGAAGACGCCGGAAATGGACAGCAAGCGGCTCCACGAGCCGCCAAAAACGAAGTAGGAAGCCATCGCAATCACAACCACACTGGCAGACCCAACCTTCACGTACCGGCTTGCTGACGAGCCGGCCGAAAGAACGACCAACCCCATCGCCAGGTTACACATAACGCCTATTTCCATCGTGTGCTTCACTCCCACAAGCGGAATCAGGAGCAAACCTGCGGCGAGCGAGCCCATCACGGTGCCCACTGTGTTCAAAGAAAAGACATTCCCAACGGAGCGTCCGAGAATTCGTAAATTGCGCGCGGCGATCCGGCTTGCAACGGGCAACGTCATGCCGAGAAACACCGTGGGAACGAACATGATCAGCGTAACCATGGCGAGCTGGATCAGAAGGAACAGAGGATAAGCTGTCTCTGTTCGGTTCAGCACGTGGGCAATGCTCCACAAATGAAACGGTACGCGTTGATACAGAGGCAACGTTGCGATCATTGACACCGCCACACCGAGCTGACACATCGCCAAAAGCGTGAGAGAGTCCTGGACCTTTTTTATGACAGCTGAAACGATGAGACTGCCCAACGTGATTCCCGAGATAAACCCAACCAGCATAATGGAATAAGAATATGTGGAAGAACCCAGGACAGGAATCAGCAGCCTCACCCAGGCGACTTCGTACATCATTGCTGCAAATCCCGAAACTGTTGCTGTTGCGAGGGCAAGAACAATTTTTGCGTTGAACGAAGCCCGGTGCCCAATTTCGAAAGTCGTCTCGGCTCCTTCTTTGCTTTCGTGTGTGCGGCTTCCCAACACAAGAGCAACAGCGCCAACAATCAAGTTCGCTATTCCCGCGGAAAGAATTGTCGTCTGCAATCCGAGGAGACGAATGAGAAAAAACCCTCCCAGTATGGTTCCGCCAACGGCTCCAAGGCTGTTCAGAAAATAAAGAAGAGCAACGTTCTTCCCTGATTCCTCGATGCGTTCTGAAATGAATCGGACCAGGACGGGAAGAGTTCCTCCCATAAGAATTGTTGGAAACAAAAGAGAAATCAGGCTGACAACAAGTTTCAGGGCGAGAACCGCGGAGCTGTCACTCGACAATTGGGACGACTGGACGATATGGATAAATGAGTTTTTGAGAACCTCGAGGAGGAAAGGATAAAGAATGCAATAGATTCCAATGGCAAGTTCAAGCCAGCCGTAGAGTACGAGGTGTTTGAGCGACCTGTCCGCTGCACGCCCCCAGAGTGCGGCACCCAGGGCAAGCCCTCCCATAAACGTTGCCAGGACAATCGTTTGCGCGTACGTGGTGTTGCCAAGGAACAACGACAGGTATTTGAACCAGACAATCTGGTAAACGAGCCCGAGTGCCCCGGAAAGGACAAAGAGAATACCCGTCACCGCATGAAGATTTTGCTTCGTCATTGAAGCACGTTTTTCGCAATGACCATTTTCTGGACTTCCGTTGTGCCCTCGCCGATCGTCAGCAATTTCACGTCCCGGTAGAATTTTTCCACCGGGTAATCCTTGATGAAACCGTATCCTCCGTGAATCTGAACCGCCGCAGTTGCAGCGCGTTGGGCAACTTCACTCGCAAAATATTTTGCCTGCGCCGCAACGAGGTTAATGTCATCGCCTTTTGCCTTCGCAGCCGCGGCTTTGTACGTCAGGAGCCTCGCTGCCTCGATTTCCGTTGCCATATCTGCAAGTGAAAACTGAATGGCCTGAAATTCGGAGAGGGTTTTCCCAAACTGTTGACGTTCCTTTGAGTATTTCACGGCCGCGTCCAGGGCACCCTGCGCAAGCCCTACGGAGAGCGCTGCGATGCCCACCCTCCCACCGTCGAGGACGGCCAAAGCCTGTTTAAAACCTTCACCCTCTGAGCCTAGCAGGTTGTCTTTTGGGACTCTGACATTTTCAAAATTAATCTGGACTGTGTCGCTCGCCCGCATTCCCAGTTTGTTCTCTTTTTTACCGACACTCACACCCGGAAAATTCTTTTCTAAAATGAAAGCCGAAATTCCTTTTTTGCCCTTGTCGGGGTCTGTTTTTGCCATGACGACAAATGTCGAGGCATACGAGCCATTCGTAATAAACGATTTCGAGCCATTCACAACATACACATCTCCCTGTCGAACCGCAGTCGTTTTCATTCCACCCGAGTCGCTGCCTGAAAAGGGCTCGGTCAGACACCAGGAACCGATTTTCTTTCCGCTTGCGAGTTCCGGAATATACTTTTTTGCCTGTCCCGGATTTGCAAAAAGCAAAAGATGCTGCAAACACAAGCCGCTGTGTGCCGCAAGCGTCAGGCCGACGGATGGGTCAACGCGGGCAATCTCTTCCATGATGACGACAAATTCCAGGGCGGACAGCCCTGCCCCGCCGAGTTCAGCGGGCACGGTGGCACCAAGGAAGCCCAGCTCCGCCATTTTCCGAACGACATCCATCGGAAATTCCTGCGCCTCGTCGTGTTTCATGACGCCGGGTTTGATTTCTGTCTCGGCAAAATCCCGGGCCGATTGGCGCAGAAGCTTCATTTCCTCGGTGAGTCGAAAATCTATGCCTGTTTCAATTGCCGTTGCATTTGCCATGTTGTTCCTATTTGCGTTCTTTGAAGTCTGAAATTAACCGCTCTGCGATGTCATACGGCGTGAGCTTCCTGGACATCGCCTGATCGGTCTCCCGGTCGAGTTCACCCGACCTTTGGTGATTCCAAAAATCCACCTGGAGTCGGTCGTCAATAATTTCTCTGATCCTGTTTTTGAGCCGTATCTTGCGCCGCTGATCCAGTCCGCTGCTGCCGGTGAGAAAGTCGCGATGTTTTTCGATACTTGCTGCGACTTCTTCAATCCCTTTGCCTTCGTTCGCATGCGTCTTCACGACATCGGGAACCCAGCTTTTTTCGTCGTGCGGACGGAATCCAAGAATCATTTTGATTGACATCACTGCCTGGTCTGCTCCCGGACGGTCGGATTTGTTGAGAACAAAAAAATCGCCGATCTCCATGAGCCCCGCCTTCATGGCCTGGATTCCATCGCCGGACTCGGGCACGAGAACGACGACCGTTGTATCCGCCGCACCGGCGATGTCAAGCTCCGACTGTCCGACTCCCACCGTTTCCATAAGGATCATGTCAAATCCCGCCGCATCCATGACATCCGCCGCCTCTTTTGCTTTTTTCGAAAGCCCGCCAAGACTTCCCCGCGATGCCATGCTGCGGATAAACACACCGTCATCGAGTTCCACATCCGTCATCCGGACGCGGTCTCCGAGGAGCGCCCCTCCCGTGAAAGGACTCGTCGGGTCGACAGCAATGACAGCCACTTTTTTTTGGCTGCTCCGGTAAAACTTTGCCAGCTTGTTGGTGAGCGTACTCTTCCCCGCACCCGGAGGGCCTGTGACACCCACACGGTATGCCCGGCCGGTAGAAGGAAATAACGACCTCAGGATCATCGTTGAATTCGATTCTTCATTCTCGATGCTTGAAATAGCGCGTGCGAGCGCTCGACGGTCCCCCCTCAGGATTTCTTCAACAACATGGTTCGACCGTGTCATACCGGGACGACCTTGTTCTTGAAATACTCAGCAGTCAATCGGAGCCCTTCGGCGATGTCAACAGTGGGTTTCCACCCGAACGCATCTTGTATTTTCTTAAAACTTATCACGCTTCTCAGTTGTTCTCCCTGTTGTGCCGGCCCATGCTGTTCCTTGCACGCAGGACTTAAATACTCTCGAAGGTGTTGGAATAACGTGTTCACGTCAGTCTCGATGCCCGTTCCAACGTTGAAAATATCAGAGCCGCTGTCATTCAACGCCGCGACGTTCGCTTTCACAACGTCTCCGACGTATGTGTAGTCCCGGGTTTGTTTTCCGTCGCCGTTGATCACCGGTTCCTTTCCATGTATCATCCGACTGCAAAAAATGGCGACGACACCTGCCTCACCATGAGGATTCTGTCTCGGCCCGTAGATGTTTGCATACCGAAGGACAACATAGTCGATGCTGTGCACTTTTTGATAATAGAAAAGGTATTTCTCGGTAACGAGTTTGGTAATTCCATAAGGAGAAAGCGGACGTGTCGGATGGCTTTCATCAGCAGGAAAATAATCCTGCTCCCCGTAGACGGCGCCCCCCGTTGAGGCAAAGATGATTTTTTTCACTCCGTGTTGTCTGGCCGACTCGAACAGGTTGATGCCACCAAGAACGTTAATCGAGGCGTCATACGCCGGTTCGGCAACGGACTTTCGAACGTCCATTTGAGCCGCGTGATGGTTAACGACATCAATGTTCTCTTTTCGAAACACGTCTGCCAAATGTTCTTTACGGATATCGACTTCGTAGAACTTCGCCTTTGGGTTAAGATTTTCTCTCGACCCCGTTGAGAGGTCATCCACAACGATGACCCGATGTCCAAGACGAAGGTATTCATCGACAACATGCGATCCGATGAATCCTGCTCCGCCAGTGACGAGAATATTCATTGCGTGTCTGCTGTTACTTTTAACCTGTTCAAAGCTTTCCTGCCAATGTCGCGCCGATAGTACGCGCCTTCGAAAGCAATCTTTTCTGTCGCCCGATAAGCCTTCCCGATTGCTTTTTCAAGGTTCCCATTCTTCTCGATTGCTGTCACACCCAGAACTCTTCCTCCCGAAGTAAGAACTTTCCCGCCATGTTGATTCGTACCTGCATGGAATACGACAACATCGATATCGTCTGCCGCTGCTTGAAGACCAGTGATTTCTTTTCCGACCTCATAGTGGTCCGGATACCCCTCGGAAGCCACAACGATGCAGACTGCCGAAGATGACGAAGGAGCGACAGACCGTGGATCCAGTTTTCCCTTTGCAACACTCAGGAGTATCTCGCCAAGGTTTCCTTCCACAAGAGGCACAACAACTTGCGTTTCCGGGTCGCCAAACCTGCAATTATACTCCAGGACTTTCACTCCTTCCTCTGTCAGCATCAAACCGCAGTAGAGGCACCCGCGGTAGGGCGTTCCGAGTTTTCGCATTCCCTCGAGCGTGGGAACGACAACTTCTTCCTCAATGAGGCGTTTTATTTTTTCGGTGACAACCGGAGCCGGAGCGTACGCACCCATGCCGCCTGTATTTCTGCCAAGGTCTCCGTCGAGGATTCTTTTGTGGTCCTGGGCTGGAGGCAGAGTCACAAAGTCCGACCCGTCCGTCAACACGAACACCGATGCCTCTTCCCCTTCGAGGAATTCTTCAATGATAACCCGCTCGCCCGCGTTTCCAAACACCTTATCCAACACCATGGATTGCACAGCATCGATCGCCAACTTCTGTGTTTCGCAAATGATGACACCTTTCCCCCCTGCAAGCCCGTCTGCTTTGACAACAACGGGCAGGTGCAGGGTTTGGATGAACGACTCTGCCTCGTGAATCTCCGAGACCGAAAACCGTTTGTACCGCGCCGTCGGGATTCCGTTTCTTTTCATAAAGTCCTTCGCAAAAACCTTGCTCCCTTCAATCCTCGCGGCAGATTGTGAAGGCCCAAAGATTGCAAGGTCGTGCGATTCAAACCTGTCGACAATGCCGGCGGTGAGCGGTTGTTCGGGACCGACGATAGTCAGGTCGATTCGTTCCTGCCGCGCAAACGTCAGGAGAGAATTAGTATCGGCCTGGTTGACCGGGACAAGATCGGCGAGCTGTGCAATACCTGCGTTCCCCGGCGCACAGTAAAGTTTTTGAACGCCCGGATCCCTTCGCAGTTTCCAGACGAGGGCATGTTCTCTTCCTCCGGAGCCTACGACAAGGACATTCATTCCCGCACCTCTTCGACTTTCATGAACGCGTTTCTGTCGTAGTCCATGAGAGATTCAAATTGTTTTGCCAGTTCTCCGGTCAGCGATAACCTGTTAAAACGATTGGAGAATTCCTCAGATACTCTCGGAAGTTTTTTCTTTTCGAACAGGGAAAACAGTTCAAGAAGGACATCCATATGCGCCTGAACGTCCTTGGGGAAGACGCACAATGCACCTTTGCTTTCCTCAAGAAGTTGCTTTGTGTAGCCTTCGATGATTGACGCGAGGATGGTTTTGCGGGACCCGAAATACTCGTAGAGTTTTCCCGGACTGGAGTTATCGTCATCCATAATGAACCACAGGACGTCGGCTGATTGCAGTTGTTTTACACATTCGCGATGCTCAAGATATCCGAGAAACGAAACTTCATTCTGCAACCCCAGTTTCTTTACCAACTTGCGGTCGCTTTCACGCGTGTTCCCGGCAAAAGAGACTGCGATCCTCCCGCGCAGTTGAGGCTGGTCATGGAAGACCTTCGCCAGTGCCTGCAGCAACGTGGCAGGGTTCCGTCCTGCGTAGAAGGTCCCTGCATGAACAATATGCATCACTCCCGGCCGGGAATGACGGTCTTTCGAGGAAAAATCCTCTTCGTCAAAGCCCTGCGTAATCAACGCTACATCATGGTATCCCAGGAAGCGATAGCGTTTCAGCAGCCCTTCTTTTACTCTCCTGTGCGTCGCAATAACCCGATGCGAGGCACGGACAACGCGTTTTTCCAGGCGACGATGAAGATATGTATGCAGCGGCGTCGGGAAATACTTGAAAGGGTATTCCAGCCAGGCATCGCGATAATCGAGAACGAGCGGAAGGCCAGACTGTTTTTTCAGAGCTTCGGCGATCAAAAAGTCGGTCTGCGGGGGGGCGGTGGCAAAAATAAGGTCGAAGTGTTCCTTCCGAAGAAGATCGCGCCCGGCTTTTACCGCCCGCCGCTTCCATCCGATTTTTGTGTCGGGAATAAGAAAAGTGTCTCCCGAAAATTGAAGGGTTTTTCGTACCCACTCCGGAGGCATCCGAACAACACCCTTTTTCTGAAAAATACGATTCGCATCGAACGACCCCGTTCGCACAACGCGCACCCCTGCATCCTCTACTTCCTTCACAAGCGAGTGGTCGATTGCGAAATAACCGGTCGGTTCAACGGTCAGCACCGTAGGCTTCCATCCGAACTTCGGCAGGAATTTTGCAAACTTCACCGTCCGCTGTACGCCGCCCAAGCCCATCGGCGGGAAGTAATAGGCAATCATCAGGACTTTCCGGAAAGCGTCGTTCATACCATCAGCAGATCCTTGGGAGAATGATTCAACACCTCGCACGAACCGTTTCGAATGACTACATCGTCTTCGATCCTAACGCCGCCGACGCCAGGAACGTAAATTCCCGGCTCAACGGTGACAACGTTTTTTTCCTTCAAGACGTCCTTACTCAATCGAGAAATTCGAGGAAGCTCATGCACTTCATGTCCCAACCCGTGACCAAGCGAGTGCGTAAAGTATTTCCCGTATCCTTTGGAAACGATATGTTTTCGTGCAATGCCGTCGAGCGTTTTTGCCTTCATGCCACTGCAAGCGGATGCGATTGCCGCTTCTTGAGCTTGCTTGACAACATCGTATATTGTTCTCATTTCGTCTGAGGGTTTTCCGACACAAATTGTTCGCGTAAGGTCGCTGTTGTAGCCTCTCACGCGACATCCAAAATCGAGGGTCACCATTTCTCCTTTCCTGATGGCCTTGTGCGAAGCTCTTGCATGGGGGAGCGCTCCTCTCGTGCCGCTTGCAACAATCGGCTCAAACGCATCCGCATCCGCGCCCAATGTGCGATGCAGGTAGCTGATCTGTGCCGCAACTTCGCTTTCGCGAATTCCGTCCCGGACATTCTCCAGCAATTTTTCGAAAACCTTGTCGCTGATGGAGACGGCCTCCTTGATTGCGGCAATTTCTCCGTCATCCTTGACGGCAGCGATTTCTTCCATCAACGTGGTTGTTGGGACAAATTTGGCTTTCGGGAAAAGTTTTTGGAGATGGCGTAGGTCTGAAACTGTCAGATGCTGAGCTTCAAAGCCGACGCGTTCTTTTGCAGAGAGGACACGTTTCTTCTGCATGGCTTGAAATAAGCTGCCTGCGGAGATAACAATGCGGAAATCCCGAATTTCCTGCGGGGCTTGTTCTTTATATCTTCCGTCACTGAAAAAAAACTGTTCTTGAGCGGTTACAACACATACACCGTGAGACCCGGAAAAACCTGTGAGATATTGGACGTGGGGAAGAGTGGTGACGACGATGGCATGTAAACGAAGCTCGGAAAGTCGTCGCCTAACCTCTTCAAGCCTTCGTGCGGTCATTCGGAAAGCGACTAAAGGTGGTAGTTCGGGGCTTCTTTCGTGACCATGATGTCGTGCGGATGGCTTTCCCGCAACCCGGCTTCCGTCATACGGACAAATTGGGCTTTCTTCTTGAGCTCGGCAATGGTCTTGCAGCCGCAATACCCCATCGCCGCACGCAGGCCGCCAACCATTTGATGCACCGTGTCGCTGAGATTCCCCTTGTATGGCACCCGACCTTCGATTCCTTCGGGCACGAGTTTTGGCAAGTCATCCTCGACATCCTGGAAGTATCGGTCCCGACTCCCGTGCTTCATCGCTTCAAGTGAGCCCATGCCTCGATAGACTTTGTAACTCCGGCCTTCGTACAGAACTTTTTCACCCGGGCTTTCTTCCACGCCGGCAAACAAACCGCCAATCATGATGGAATCGGCTCCGGCGGCTATCGCTTTTGCAATATCGCCTGTTTGTTTAATGCCGCCGTCGGCGATGAGGGGAACTTTATACTTTTGAGCGATCCTAGCGCATTCCATAATAGCCGTGACCTGCGGAACACCCACACCGGCAATCACTCTCGTCGTGCAGATGGAACCCGGCCCAATACCGACTTTCACTGCATCAACGCCTGCCTTGATGACGTCTTTCGCAGCCTCAACCGTACCGATGTTTCCGGCGATGAGCTCAACCGCAAGCTTTGTCCGGATTCTTTTCACCATTTCAAGAACACCCTGCGAATGGCCATGTGCGGTATCCACCACAATGACGTCAACACCAGCTTCCACAAGCGCTGCCGTTCTTTCTAACGTGTCGGAGGTAACGCCGACAGCCGCGCCAACCCGTAATCGGCCAAGTTTGTCCTTGCACGCATGGGGGTGCCGTTTCTTTTTCTGAATATCTTTGAATGTGATCAGGCCTTTCAGTTTGCCGTTCTTGTCAACGACGGGCAGCTTTTCGATCCGGTGCTTCTGAAGAATTACCTCTGCCTCATCAAGCGTTGTCCCGACCGGTGCCGTAATGAGGCTGCCGTTGGTCATCACTTTGGAAACTTTCAGGTCGAAGTTTGGCTCAAACCTCAGGTCCCGATTTGTCAGAATCCCGACGAGGCTTTCTTGTTGAACAATCGGAATCCCGGAGATGCTGTATTTCTTCATCACTTCAAGCGCCTGGCCCACAGTGCTCTCGGGGCTTAGCGTAATCGGGTCGCGGATCATCCCGCTTTCTGAGCGTTTGACGCGGTCCACCTCGTGCGCCTGCTGGTCGATGGAAAGGTTTTTGTGGATAATTCCGATTCCACCTTCGCGCGCAAGCGCGATGGCCATCTCCGATTCGGTCACCGAGTCCATCGCCGCGCTGATGAGAGGAATATTCAGGTCGATGTGACGTGTCAGCTTTGTGCGAACATCGGCGTCGCGCGGCAGTACCTGAGATTTTGCCGGGACGAGAAGCACATCGTCATACGTCACTGCTTCGCCAATGATTTTCTTGAAAGCCATAGAGTTTTAAGTATATGCAGGAATTCCGGTAATATCCTCGCCGATGATCAACGTGTGAATATCGTGAGTACCTTCATACGTCTTCACGGATTCAAGGTTCGCCATATGACGCATCACCGGGTACTCATCGAGAATTCCGTTTGCGCCATGAATATCGCGCGCGATCCTCGCAATCTCGAGTGCATGGTACACGTTGTTCCGTTTGGCCATGGAAACATGCGTGAATCTTAGCTTTCCGGAGTCTTTCAGACGTCCCAGCTGGAGACACATGAGCTGAGCTTTCGTAATTTCTGTGACCATGTAGACGAGTTTTTCCTGGATCAACTGGAACGATGCGATGGGTTTGTCAAATTGAATGCGGGATTTTGCGTAGTTCAACGCGCTTTCATAACATGCCATGGCCGAACCGAGAGCGCCCCAGGCGATCCCGTAACGCGCCTGAGAGAGACACTTCAGCGGTGATTTGAGCCCGCCAGATTTCGCCAGAATGTTTTCTTCAGGAATGAAACAATCCTGAAACACAAGCTCGGAGGTCACCGAAGCCCTCAGGGAATGCTTCCCGGTCATTTCGGGAGCACTGAAACCCTTCGTTCCTTTTTCTACGAGAAAACCTTTTATTTGTCCGTCGAGTTTTGCCCACACAACAGCAATGTCAGCGACGGTGCCGTTTGTGATCCACATTTTTGCACCGTTTAGAACAAAGCCTCCGCCCTTGCGTTCTGCGCGCGTGATCATTCCGCCGGGGTTGGAGCCAAAATCAGGTTCGGTGAGGCCAAAGCAACCGATCGCTTTGGCGGATGCTAGGCGGGGAAGCCAATAGTCCTTCTGTTTTTCCGAGCCGAACTCGAAGATCGGGTACATCACGAGCGAACTCTGAACAGACGCAAAACTCCGTATGGCACTGTCTCCTCTTTCCAGCTCCTGCATCACCAAACCGTATGCCACATTATTCATTTCGGCGCAGCCATACTTTGCAGGCAGCGTGGAACCAAAAAGTCCCAGCTCGGCCATTTTCAAGGTCAATTCTGAAGGAAATGTACCGGCGCGGTAGTGCTTTTCAATAATAGGAATGACGTTTTCCTCGACGAACGCCCTTACGGTATTTCGGGCGAGGATTTCCTCCTGGCTTAAATGATCGTCAAGGTTGTAGTAGTCAACCCCTTGAAACTTTGACATTGGAGAATCCTTGGGTGGGCGAGAAGTGTCTATTTTTTCAAACAGAGCGGCAAAAAACTCTGAAATTTCTTAGAAAAAGTTACCCAAATATCGAGGGAAAGTCAAGAAAGGAAAGACCTAAAAAGATTGAGCCAGCTTCTCGACAATCCCCACCACGAGAAGTCGATTGCTGGCTCAACAAGAAGGAGATATGGGAAAGTAGAATTGATGTTCCCAACCTTATAGACGCAGGGAATGGGTGAAAGGTTGCAGTCAGAATCCGATTAAATGAAAATTAATATGGAAGAAAGAATGGAAGAGTCCGGCTTATACTTCTGCCACGCCCACTTTAATGCCGTAACGCTTGATTTTGAGATACAACGTCTTCGGTGTGATGCCGAGCATTTGAGCAGTTTTCGCTCTGTTCCAATGATTGTATTTCAGGACTTTTTCAATATGCATTTTCTCCACATCGTCCATCGTCATGAATTCGCTGTACCCGTTGCCTGAGGATTCGACTGCCGGCAAACCACCGCTCAATGCAACGTTCATCCAGAGATCTTTGGGCTCGATGATATCTCCGTGCGACATTGCGATTGCTCCCTCAATGACGTGTTCCAACTCTCGCACGTTCCCGGGCCAGTCATATTTCATCAGCAGCGCCATGGCTTCTTGGCTCACCCTTTTCGTTTTTGACTTCCGGGAAAGGAAATACTCCACGAGAAGTGCGACATCATCTTTGCGCTCTCTGAGGTCGGGCAGTCTGATGCTCACGACATTAAGTCTGTAGAGGAGATCATCGCGAAATCGTCCGGCCTTGACTTCGTTTTGGAGGTTCTTGTTTGTTGCCGACACAACACGGACGTCGACTTTTCTCGGCGTTGTGCCGCCAACCCTGCGGAATTCTCCCGTCTCCAGAAAGCGAAGTAATTTTGGCTGTGTCAGAGGACTGATATCTCCAACCTCGTCCAGGAACAATGTACCGCCGTTGGCTACTTCCACTAGACCTTCCTTCGTCTTAAACGCACTTGTAAAGGCTCCTTTTTCATGCCCGAATAATTCACTTTCGAGCAGTTGGTCCGGCATGGCGGCACAATTGACAGCAACAAAAGGCTGGTCTTTCCGAGCGCTGTGCTGGTGAATCATCTGAGCAAACAACTCTTTTCCCGTCCCGCTCCCGCCCTGGATTAACACGAAAGTATCGCTCGCCGCCACCTTCACAGCATTCGCGATGACTTCTTTGAAAATCCTGCTCTCTCCAATCGGAACATTGGCGCGGCCGCTTTGACTGACCTCCCGCTCAATGATAAGTTGACGGTGTTCAAGTGCTCGCCTGACCGTCGCAAATAATTGGTCGACGTCGTATGGCTTGCTGACAAAGTCATAGGCTCCAAGCTTGATGGTTTCGATGGCGATTTTGACGTCGACGACATTGGTGAGCATGATGACCTGGGTGGATGGCGAGTGCTCCTTCACATGTTTCAAGACCTCCATGCCGCTCACCCTTGGCATTTTCACGTCGAGGAGAACAATATCGTACAGGCGGGATCGGATGAGGTTAATGGCCTCGGCTCCGTTCAGGGCCGTGTCGACCTCATATTCCTTGAGTTCTTCGAATTCTGTTTTGAGGAGGTAGGTAATCGACTCTTCATCATCGACAATCAGAACGTGAAACTTTTTCGCCATACGGCAGGCTCCTGACTGCAGATGTTAAGCGGTCGTCAGCACGCGTTCAACGGTAGTAAGCAAGTCGACGAGGTCATAGGGTTTACTCACAAAATCTTCGGCACCAAGCTTCTTTGATTCGATGGCGTTTTTCAAGTCGGCAAAACCCGTGAGCATGATGACCTTGGTTTTGGGATGTTTCTCTTTCACAAATTTCAGGACCTCAAATCCGTCCACGTTCGGCATCTTGATATCGAGGAGAATCAGATCAAAAGCAGACTTCCCCAGTATATTGATTGCTTCCTGGCCGTCTGCCGCAGTTCCAACCTGGTAACCTTCTCCCTCCAATTCGGCGCTCAACACTGTCCTCAGGGCATCTTCGTCATCAACAACGAGAATCTTATTTTTGACGGGCATAACGCGGTTCTCCCGGGAGAGATGTGTGCTTCGAAAGCGAAAACGCTTAGATTTGCTCGGAGAGTATAGAGAAATTCCCGTTGAAATGCAAACCTTCGTGTAGTTCTTACCGAAACAAGAAAACTTTACTTCAATCTGTAAATTGAAAGTTACGCTCAGAAGCCTTACTTTACGTCTGCCCGTATGGAGACTCAAGAACCTCAAAAGCCAATTTCGGTACTTCTCGTTGAAGACGATGTGAGCTATGGAAAAGTCGTGCAACACCAGCTGAAGAGGTTTACCGCCAGACAGTTCTTGCTTACCTGGAAGGAATCCGTCGAAGAAGCCCTCGCCGAGCTTAAGAAAGGCTCAAAATTTGATGTCATCCTGACTGACTACAATTTTCCTACGTCCAACGGCCTGGAATTCTGTCTTCAGCTGAACGAAATGGAAAATCAGATTCCCATTGCCATTATCACTGCAACGCGTGATATCAAATTGGCGATCGAGGCGATGAAGCTGGGAGTCGAAGATTTTCTTTTGAAAGAGGATATCGGTGAATCACATCTTGCTCGAACGATTACCAACCTCGTCGACCGCGTTGCCATGCGAAAGCAAATGCACTCGGTGGAAAAACGAATGATGATAGCTGAAAACAGGGCGCAAGCCATTCGGGAGCTCGTGGTCACGGTATGCCATGAATTCAACAACCCTCTTGCAGCAATAAAAATCAGCTCGGATCTGATCCAGCGACAGGGGCTTTCACCTGAAGACAAAACATTGATGAAACAACTCGATGAAAGCCTTCAAAGAATCGAATCAGAAATCAAGCGACTTCGCGATGTGACGTTCGAGAAGATCGATTTTCACGGTGAAGAGTTAACGAGAAAAGCCACAGAGGGCGCAGATTCCTGACCTTGCTTCTCAGCCATTTTTTTTCTATACTGTGCATATGAATCGTTCTTCCATTTTGGCCGATGTTGAAACGACAAGAGATGTACGTCCTTAAGAGACCTACAAGGCGAAATTCACGACCCTTCACACCATAGAGTTCCAAAAAAGTGTCCCGCCCAAAAAGCGGGACACTTTTTTTTGCCCATTGCCGAATGAAGGTTGAACATGTCGCAGAGATTATCGAATCCTGGGCGCCGCGATGGATTGCATGGGAACGAGACAATGTCGGCCTTCAGGTGGGAGACCCTGGTTGGAAGGTCTCAAGGATCCTCGTCGCTCTCGATGTCACCAAAGAGATCGTGGCGGAGGCTATCAGCAGAAAAGCGGACCTGATTGTTTCCCATCATCCATTATTCTTCCGGCCACCGTCCAATATCACGACAGCGAATGACGTTGGCTGGATCGTTCTTTCCCTTGCAGAGAAGAAAATCGCTGTCTACGCCGCCCATACGAACCTTGATTTTACCAGAGATGGCGTAAGCTTTGCGCTGGCAAAAAAGCTGGGCTTATCGAACATACGATTTCTCGCTCCGATAGAAGGCTTGCTTTCCAAAATTGCCGTCTTCGTGCCAAAGGAGCACGTTGATAAAGTCTCAGAGGCCATGGCCCGGGCTGGAGCCGGTATCATCGGAGAATACGACCACTGTTCCTTCAGGATGAGCGGAACAGGGACATTTCGGGGATCATCGAAGTCAAACCCGTTTCTCGGCAAACCCGGACATCTCGAAACAGCCGAAGAGATTCGTCTTGAAATGATCGCACCCCGCGCACTCGTGCAGAGCGTGGTGGAATCCATGAAGCAGACCCACCCGTATGACGAAGTCGCTTACGACGTCTATCCGTTAGACAATCCTGGAGTGGATTTCGGATCCGGGGCAATCGGTGAATTACCGAAGGCACAAACTCTCGTGTCATTCCTTGCGTCAGTAAAGAAGGCAATCCACGCTGAATCGTTGCGCGTAACCGGGAACACGAAGCTTCAGGTAAAAAAGGTGGCAGTGTGCGGAGGAAGCGGAAGCGACCTTCTTCCTGCGGCGCAACGGGCTAAGGCCGATGTCTTCATTACGGCGGACGTTCGCTATCACACGTTTCACTCCGTTGAGGGGAAACTCGCTCTTGTCGATGCAGGACATTGGGAGACTGAGCACGTGATTCTCGAACCGTTGGCCCAACGGCTCCGCGAGGCGGCACGGAAAAACAAAGAATCAGTCAACGTTTTCGTTACAAAGTTGTCAACAAACCCAATACAATACGTGTAGCTCTTACGAAGGAGTAGCTTTTGGAAAACAGGTTAAAGTTATTATATGCGCTTCAACAGGTCGATTCCGGCCTGGACGAGTTACAGGAAATGAAAGGCGACTTGCCGCGTCTCGTGGCAGAATTGGAGGATCAACTTCAAACAAAGAAGTCCCTCCGTCAGGAGCTTGAAAATACTGTAAAACAATCCATCGTGAAACGGGACGAGACGGATACGGAGATCCTTTCATTGAAGGAGAAGATTGAAAAATACAAGACCCAGCAATTCCAGGTAAAGACGAATAAGCAGTATGATGCTCTGGCCCGTGAAATCGACCACGCGCAGGAGGCGATAACAAAGCTCTCGAAAGAAATGGAAGCTCTGGAGGGACGCGCAAGCCTTGCGAAGGAAGACGCTGTGAAGCTCCTGCCCGAAATCGAATCCCTCGACGCTGAGCTTGCAGAAAAGAAAACCGAGCTGGATGAAGTAAACAAGGAACACGAAGAAGAGGAGCTCAAACTGGAGCACGAACGGGATAAGCTCGTGGTGCGCCTGCAAAAAGGAGACATCCAGTTTTACGAGAAGATTCGCAAGGCAAAAGGCGGAAAAGCAGTTGTCGCTGTGAAACGAAATGCCTGCGGCGGCTGTTATAATCGGGTACCACCCCAGACAGTCCTGGAGTTGAGAAAGAATTCAAAGCTCATTACGTGTGAACGCTGCGGGCGCGTCCTGGTCTCCGATGAAATCGTCGAAACGTATAGCGACGCTTCATGACCATCCACGCTTTCACCGACGGCGCTTCCAGGGGGAATCCTGGTGAAGCGGGCGTCGGGGTTGTCCTTAAAGATGAAAACGGAAAGACAATTTCGAGCATTTTTGGTTATATTGGGTCAGCGACGAACAATGCCGCAGAATACAGAGCGCTCATCGCATGTTTGGATCTTGTCGCCAAAACGAAGTGCGACCGCCTGGTCGTCCATTCCGACAGCGAGTTGTTGGTCCGTCAGGTCAAGGGCGAATATAAAGTAAAGGACGCGGAAATTCGGAAGCATTTTCAAAAGGTTTTTGCGCAGTTGGAAAACGTGCCGTACGAGTTTGAGATTGTTCATATAGGGCGTGAGGAAAACGCCGGGGCCGACCGATTGGCAAACCTCGGTATCGAGTCGAAACGCGCTTTACGGGTTTAATTCACATCGTTGTACGTTTTCCTCTGTCATCCGACGGATGAGTGGAATCCGGGAGCAGGGGAAGTTGTCAGGCAGCCGCTCCGGTCGCAAGGCCGGGGAGGAAAGTCCGAACACCAAAGGGCAGGACGCCCTGCGTCAAGCAGGGGTCTCACGGGCAACATCCCGTGGGAACGGACAGTGTCACAGAAAACAAACTTCTCGATGTCTTCTCGCGAGGGCATCAAGAAAAGGTGAAACGGTGGTGTAAGAGACCACCGCTTCGACAGCAATGTCGAAGGCACGACAAACCCCGTCCGGTGCAAGACCATGTAGATCACGCGTCGTAAGGCCCGGGCTGCCCGCCTGGTTCTGAAAAGAAGCGTGACGGGTAGGTCGCATTAGAGAAATGGCTGCCTCTTCTTTGCCTCAGGCGGAGAAAAGACAGAATTCGGCTTATCGACAACTCCCTGCTCCTGATATTTTTCCACGGCCGTCCTTTTCCCGGGTCGAGCTATGACACCCACACCTGTTCGAGAATACCGTTGGAAGTTTCGGTCCAACGGAGCCAATTCACTTGAGAAGCTTGAAGCCGTCAAGAAACTCTCCGACCAGCTCAACACCTCCTCTATTCTAAGCGAGATTCTCTTTAACCGCGGCGTCGATTCGTTCGACAAAGCACGTGCATACTTCCGTCCGGAAATCTCCGACTTCAATGACCCGTTTCTTATGGACGGCATGGACATCGCAGTGGACAGAATCTCCCACGCACTCGCCAACAAAGAGTCGATCGTCGTTTACGGCGATTATGATGTCGACGGAACCAATGGCGCCTCCTTGTTGTGGAGTTTTCTCACATCTGTCGGAGCGAGCGTCAAGTACTACATCCCCGACCGAATTAAAGAAGGTTACGGAATTTCCAATGTCGGCATTGACCGTACGAAGCAATCGCAAGCGTCATTGCTCATCTCGATCGATTGCGGTATCACCGCTGCACCGCAAATTGAATACGCCCGCTCTCTCGGCATCGACGTCATTGTGTGCGATCATCACGAACCGGGTGAACCATTGCCCAAGGCCTTTGCAGTTTTGGATCCGCTAAAGCCGAACTGCTCCTATCCGTTCAAAAACCTGTGCGGATGCGGCGTCGGTTTCAAACTTGTTCAAGCGCTTGCCCAAAAAGACCCCATGCGGTCGCTCGTCGGAGATTCCCTGAAACAGAGGCTGGAGCATTATCTTCAGTACGTCACACTTGCGACGATAGCCGATATCGTTCCGCTCAAGGATGAAAACCGGGCAATGGTAAAGCTTGGATTGGAGCTTATCAACTCCAACCCCATTCCGGGAATCCGTGCGTTGATTGCAACCTCCGGGCTTGCGCCGGGAAGAATCACTGCGGGTCAGGTGGTCTTTATCCTGGCTCCGAGAATCAATGCCGTCGGCAGGCTCGGCGATGCAATGAGAGCCGTCGATTTGCTTACATGCGATAACTATGACAAGGCGCTGCAGCTTGCTCAGGTTATGGAGGAAGAGAATCTCAACAGAAGGAGAATAGACGAAGAGACGTTCATCCAGGCACAGGAGATTGTCGACCAGTACCTGAATTTTGACAACGATACAGCCATCGTTCTGCATCAGGAGAAATGGCATCCGGGGGTCATTGGAATCGTTGCGTCGCGAGTGGTCGAGCGTTATTACCGCCCCGCTATCATGATGACGACTGTCGACGGTGTCGCAAAGGGTTCGGCACGCAGCGTAGCCGGCTTCGACATTTATCAGGCGTTGAAACGATGCGAAGACAAGCTCATACAGTTTGGCGGCCACAAGTACGCGGCCGGATTGACCGTGGAAATCGGAAAGCTTGGCGAGTTTAAGGAAGCATTCAATGCCATTGCAAAGGAATTGTTGACTGAAGAATTGCTCACCCCCGAGATAAAGATCGACACTGAAATCGACCTGAAGGAGCTAACGCCAAAGTTCATACGCGTCCTCAGTCAATTTGCGCCATTCGGCCCTGATAACCTCCGTCCTGTTTTTGTTGCGAAAGGCGTGACGATCGCCGGACAGCCAAAGATTGTCGGCCATAATCATTTACGTTTCAAAGTCCGCAGCAACGGCCGGGTGATGGATGCGATCGGGTTTAACCTCGGCGGGTTGATGGACAAGGTGACGGGTGCGAACAAGACTGTGGATCTCGCGTTCTCGCTCGACGAAGGAGAGTACGGGGGCGAGACGTATCCGCAGTTGAAAATTAGGGATTTGAAAGGGAGTAGTTGAGTTGGGAGTTTTGAGTAGTTGAGCATCTCAACTACTCTTACACTCTACTACTTTTATCTGCAACGCGCAACCAAGAACAAGGCTCACGATGTCTGGTCATTCGAAGTGGCACACCATACGACGAAAGAAAGCCGTCACGGACGCGCGGCGGGGAAAAGCTTTTACGCAGATCATTAAGGAAATAACGATCGCGGCAAAAATTGGCGGCGGTGATCCCGGGGGAAACCCGCGCCTGAGGCTGGCCATCGAAAAAGCAAAAGCCAGCAACATGCCTTCCGACAACATCAAGCGTGCCATGATGAAGGGGACAGGCGAGCTTCCCGGCATGAGCTATGAAGACGTCACGTATGAAGCTTACGGGCCGGGCGGCGCTGCGCTGATCATCGAGTGCGTCACAGACAACAAAGTACGCACGATCTCAGATATCCGGCATGTGCTCGACCGCAACCACGGAAAACTTGCTTCATCGGGAGCAGTTGCCTTTCAGTTTCATCGGAAGGGTCTCATTTCCGTTCCAAAGAATGTTATCGGTGAGGACGACCTGATGAGCGTCATCCTTGACGCAGGCGCAGAGGACCTCGCAACCGAGGATGAAACGTATACTGTGACATGCGCTCCAGAAAGCTTTGAACAGGTCAAGAAGGCTCTCGAGACAAAAGGAATAAAAATGGACCATGCAGAGCTTCAGCTCGTTGCCGAAAACACGGTTAAGGTCGAAGGCAAGGATGCAGAGGGTCTTTTGAAGCTCGTTGAAGCACTCGAAGACCATGACGACGTCCAGCACGTATTTTCGAATTTTGATATTGACGACAAAGTCATTGCGAATCTTGCTGCCGCAGGCGGATAATTCATGATCATCCTCGGAGTTGACCCCGGAACCATCATCACCGGCTTTGGCGTTATCGAGGCTCGAAACGGAAAGATCCGCGTGCTCGACTACAATGTCGTGAAGAACAAGAGCTCCCGCTCGATGCCCATCCGCCTTAAGGAAATTTACTCCGTTCTCTGTGATGTGATCGACCGATTCCATCCAGACGAGTTTGCCATCGAAACAGCTTTCTACGGAAAGAATGCACAGTCTGCCCTCAAGATTGGCCATGCACGCGGTGTTTCTATCCTGGCTGCCGTGAACCACGAGATTCCGACGACCGAATACTCGCCACGCGAAGTGAAAAAAGCCGTTGTGGGAAACGGCGCAGCGTCCAAGGACCAGGTTGAGTTTATGGTCAAATCGATTCTGAAACTCCGTGAGGCTCCGAAATTCTACGACGCCTCCGACGCTCTTGCCGTTGCCATCTGTCATTTTCATAAGTCTCATGTCAAACGAAACGGGCATGGAAAGAAAACCGCCGCCTCGTGGCATGCGTTCGTCCAAGCACACCCTGACCGTGTCTTGAAGCCTCAATGATTGCCTCACTCAGTGGAACGCTGAAATTCAAGTCGCCAACAGAAGTGCTCGTCGACGTCAACGGCGTCGGGTATTCCGTTCTTATTCCGCTTTCGACCTACGAAAAACTCGGTGCATTGAATTCTCCAACCGTTCTCCTGACGCATCTGCACGTGAGAGAAGATGCCTTGCTGTTGTTCGGTTTTGCGACAGAGGATGAACGTCATCTGTTCCGTCTTTTGATTTCGGTTTCGGGAATCGGTCCAAAAATTGCACAGGGCATTCTTTCGGGAATATCTGCCTCCGACCTTCGCAGGTATATCGTTACTGGAAATTCCGCCGCTCTTACGTCAATTCCGAACGTTGGAAAGAAGACCGCCGAACGACTCGTCGTGGAGCTTCGTGACAAAATTGCGAAATCAGAAACATTTGGCGAGTCGGCATTACCACCAGGGGATAAACGAGAAGGCGCAAGGACAGAAGCGCTCCTCGCCCTCACATCTCTCGGTTACAACCGTCAGTCCGCCGACAAGGCAATTCGAGCTGCGTTGCAGGAGAGCGACGGTGCAAGTGTCAGCGTTGAGGAGTTGATAAAAAAAGCGTTGCGGCATGTGTCGGCGAAGTGAACCTTGCCAAGGTCGGGTTGAGGCAAAGAGAACCTTGACAAGGGCTTGGTTTGCAATTCGCAACGCTTCTTGGTACTTTTGAATCGATGAGGAAATCTGATCTCACCCAGCCCGAGCGCATCGAGCAAGAGTTCGAGCTGGATCAAACCCTCCGCCCTTCCTCCCTTCAAGAATTCGTCGGCCAGGAAAACATTGTTGCCAACTTGAAGGTGTTTATCACCGCGGCCAGGCAGCGAAGCGAATCTCTGGACCACGTGCTTCTCACGGGACCGCCGGGACTCGGCAAAACAACTCTAGCGCAGATCATCGCCAACGAAATGGGTTTCGGCATCAAAATGACTTCGGGGCCGGCGTTGGAGAAACCAGGCGACCTTGCGGGCATTCTGACTTCACTTGAAGAGCACGAAGTTCTTTTCATAGATGAAATCCACAGAGTGCCGGCCAAGATCGAAGAATACCTGTATTCGGCAATGGAGGATTTCCGTGTCGACATTGTCATCGATAGCGGGCCGGGGGCGAAAACGATTCAGCTTGGTTTGAAGCCGTTTACACTTGTTGCAGCGACGACGCGGGCGGGATTACTCAGCTCACCGCTTCGCTCACGATTCGGGATATCCAACCGGCTCGATTATTACAAAAGCGAACAACTCGGAAGCATTATACAGCGCTCGGCCTCCATTCTGAACATTTCAGTGGATTCACAAGCCGTTAAAGAAATCGCCAAACGTTCGCGCGGAACGCCGAGAATCGCCAACAGACTCTTGCGAAGGTGCAGAGATTTTGCGGAAGCCGACAAAAAGCTTTCGGCGCACGACGGTGTCATTACAAAAGATGTGGCGGATTACTCTCTCAAAGCTCTTGAAGTTGACAACTATGGTCTCGATGAGATGGACAAAAGGATTCTCCGCTCCATTATTGAAAAATATCAGGGCGGGCCGGTGGGGCTCAATACACTGGCAGTGGCAGTCGGAGAAGAGTCAGGAACGCTGGAAGAAGTGTATGAACCGTATTTGATTCAGGAAGGGTTTCTCGCAAGAACTCCACGCGGCAGAGAAGTCACAGACCTCGCCTACAAGCATTTCGGATTAAAGCGTAAGTTTTCCATCGCCGGACAAGAAGAGATTCGCTTCGACACTCCAGAATAGAAAGAAGCCTGACTTTTTCCAGAGCCTGACGATGTAAAAAGTCAGGCTTCTACTGGCGCCCTAAACTTCCTCAAGTATTTCAAAACTGTCTTCATATCCTTCGGCAAAGGCGCCTCACACGTGAGCCACTCTCCGGACGCCGGATGTTCGAATGTAAGTTTTGCCGCGTGAAGGGCCGTCCGGTTCAGCAATGGTTTTTCCTCCCCCTCCTTTTTGTAATTCGCCTTCACACCAGACAAGAAGAACGGTTCACCGTTCCCATACAGTGGATCGCCAAGAATTGGCAAGCGGATTTCCCGCAGGTGAACGCGGATTTGATGCGTGCGTCCTGTGCGAGGAATCGCTCCGACAAGAGCATATCCCTGAAAATGTTCAACAATCGTGTAGTTTGTGACGGCCTCTTTTCCTTTCTTTTTGTTTACGAGCATGATTCCGTTTGCACTTTCCGCCAGGGGCAGGTTAATCTCTCCTTCGTTCGAAGTCGTGTTTCCTTCACAAATCGCAACATAAATTTTCTCGACAGCTCTGCTTTCAAATTGTTGGTTAAGTTTTCTGTGGCTTTCGTCAGATTTAGCAAACGCAATAACTCCGCTCGTCTCTTTGTCAATCCGGTGCACAACGTACACTTTTCCAAGTTCTTTCCTGAGGATTTCATATAGGTTTGGCAATGATCTGTTATACCGATCCGGAAGGACGAGCAAACCCGACGGCTTGTCGATAACAACCAACTCTTTATCCTCGAGAAGTATGTCGGCGCGGTTCGATTTCAGAAGCCAATCGAGTTTTCTCTTCATTGCTGGTTCCGTCAATCCGATTTCCTTGCTCTGAGGCGTTCCTTCAATTGGGCCGCGGCGGTTGCATACCCGCCGTTGTCGGAGTCGACAAGATGAATGTGAGCGCCGCTATAACTGAAGATGAGGCACGTGATGAGCGCGGTTGGTGCAAAATGAGTTCCATAGACCAGTTCGTTCTTTCGGAATCGACCTTCGAGGTAAGTTTCGAGTTTTGCCCGCTGTTCCGGCGTGCCGGACAGCGTCTGACGCAATTTATCGTCGAATTTTCTATAGTCGGTGTTTGCGACGAGTTGGGACTTGTATGTGCCCCAGTCGATATTCCTCGATTTATAACCTGTCTTCATCAAGACGGCCCCAAGGACGACCTTGAATCGTATGTAAAACCAGTATAAAACCCGGGCGACGCTTCCTTTTCCAAAAGTCCGTATGTTTGATTCGCCGGAAAGTTTTCTCTCGTTAAATGCGCTCCTCAAAAGGCTCTTGTTCACAGGGTGGCACATGGTGTCGGAGCCGTAAACCTCGCTGACCTTGGCTATGACCTCTCTGTAAATCTTGTTTCGCTCTTCGGGGTTTGCCACCGTTGCCTGCACGATAAGCGAGACGATTTCCCCGTGTTCGCTCGGGACATTCTTCCACCGGCATTCGAGCCCGGAATAATCGGCCCCGGCGTCATCGTCATTTGAATCGAGGTTGTAGTCTCCACTCAGTTTGGGGTCTTTGATGCTTTCCTCTGCATACTGGAGTCCCCATCCGGTGAACACGGCCTGGACAAAATTCTCCGAAACGCGGTAGCGGGCGACGAGGACATCGAACCCAGCGCGGCGAATATCCGTGATGGGTACAATACCGACGCGGAAGTCAAAGCCATACACCTTCCTCGCCATTTGTCGTGTTGCAGTCAGAGCTTTCCGTGCTTTTTCGACGAAAGCGTTCGGAATACAGATGGTTGCACCGTCTCCGCCGAAGACAAATGGCAGTGAAAAAGACTTGGTCAAGTTCAGCATCGCCATAATCGATGAGGCGCCCATCAGGTTGACTTCTTTGTACATCCCTTTCTGAATCGCCGTGGTGGAGTCCTTCAGGTCCGTTGCGACAACATGCCAGTCATCCGGCAATTTTGTGTAGATGGCAGGGTTGGAGATGTCAAGGAAATTCTCCGTGACGGGCAGGTTGAGATAAAATGACTCGGAGTTTGTTCGGGAGTTGATAGGCATGAGAAATCAGGTGCAATGTAGATGAGCATCATAAAAGAAACAAGGTGCAACGACACCTGGTAACCTTGTTAAGGTCATGGAATAGCAGAGAGAACCTTGACAATGTCACGGAAATTGATTGTCACCCGAATTTGATTTACCTTCTTTTCATGGGAGATATCATCAAATCATTTCCGGTGCGATCTGCGAGTGCGGAAAAGCCGCGATTGCTGAAGTTCTATTTCGATACCGGCTCACCGAGAACTTTCATCAAGCAATCAGCAACGAACGGTATGAGAGGATTAGCAAAACTCCCCGATCCAAAAACGTTTCACGGACTCGGCAACGGTCACTTCAAAGCCGGGTTCATGGCAAGCATCGAGATTCGACTCTTGGGTATTTGGGTGCCACATCTTTGTTATGTCCTGCCGGATGAAATACTCGACCCTGATTACGATATTCTCCTTGGACACGATTTCGTGCAGATTTATGATATTCAAATCAATCCAAGGCAAAAAGATATTCTCATACGAAAAAACGCTCTGAGAATGGCTCTCAAAGTTAGGAAGTCGTAACCAAACCTCCCTTCTGATGCCAGCCGATAAAGACCTCCAATCCATTCAAGAAGCCCGCGACCTGGTGACCAAAGCCAAGGATGCCCAGCTTGCGTTCCGGAAATATACTCAGGAACAGGTGGACAACATTGTCAAGGCAATGGTTGACGCAGGCTTTGGGGCCGCGGAAAAACTTGGCAAGATGGCCCACGAGGAGACGGGATTCGGTAAAGCCGCAGACAAGAAAAAGAAGAACGAGTTCGCGACCAAGCGTGTCTGGGAGTCCATCAAAGATCTCAAAACTGTCGGCGTCATTCATGAGGATAAAGAGAAGAAGATTATTGAGATCGCCGAGCCGATGGGCGTTGTTGCAGCGTTGATACCCTCGACAAACCCCACGTCCACGGTGATGTTCAAGGCTATCATATCCGTCAAAGGACGCAATGGATTTGTGGGAAGCCCACATCCCCGCGCTGTCAACTCGACCCTGGAGTCAACAAAGATCATCGCTCAAGCTGCGGAGAGCGCCGGCGCTCCATCGGGACTCATCGCCTGCATGTCCGTCCCCTCCATTGAGGGCACAAACGAGTTGATGAAGCACAAGAAAACTGCTGTCATTCTTGCCACTGGTTCAAATCCCATGGTTCGCGCCGCGTACAGCTCGGGGAAGCCGGCTTACGGTGTCGGGTCCGGAAATGTTCCCGCATTCATTGAGCGCACTGCAAACGTCAAAAAAGCAGTGGCCGACATTGTTTCTGGAAAAATGTTCGACTGGGGAGTTTTGTGCTCGACGGAATCCGGCGTTATCGTGGATGAGCCCATTAAGAGAATGGTCGTTGAAGAATTCAAGAAACGCGGAGCGTATTTCTGTTCACCCGAAGAGAAAGATCGCCTCAGCCGGACAATGTTCGACCCGCGGGGAGCTATTAATCCAAATATCGTCGGCAAGCCGCCTGTGTTTATCGCGCAGAAAGCTGGATTCGACGTTCCCAGCGATACGCCCTGCCTCATTGCCGAGCTGCCAGCTGTGGGGCGGGAATATCCGCTCTCCCGCGAAAAACTCTCACCGGTGCTTTCGATGTTCACCGTAAATGGATATCGCGAGGGCTGTGAGCGATGTATTGAAATGCTGGAATTCGGCGGTATCGGACACACGATGGTCATCCATTGCACGGACCCGGAAATCGTCTTGAAATTTGGACTCGAGAAGCCGGCATTCCGCGTTCTTGTCAATACACAAGCCGCACTTGGCGCTGTCGGTTACACGAATGAACTCTTGCCTTCAATGACACTGGGTCCAGGGACATTCGGCGGATCGATTATTTCTGAAAACGTTTCCGCCAAGCATCTGATCAACATCAAGCGGCTTGCTTTCGAAACCAGGCCGATCAACCCGCCGGAACAATTCATCGAAAAAACCATCCCTGTAAAAGAAAGGGATTATTCGAAATCTTCGGTGTATAACGTCGGACATGCGCCCACGGGTAAATCCTGGCTTGACGAGATCGACGAACGAATTCGTCTTAAGGCAAGCAATGTGCCGACCCATACGACTCCCGAAAGAAAACCTGTCGTTGCTGAAGCAAAACCGACCTCCGCAGAGCCAAAAAAAACGGTCGCGTACGGAACCGGGATCACCGAAGAACAGATCGACAAGATCCTAAGAGAGTTCAAGAAATAGCTGTTCTTCTTCATTCTGCAATCCCTCATTCTTCATTCCGCTTTTGAAAAAGGTTCCTCGCTCGTTCTATCTTCGTCCCACCATTCAAGTCGCCAGAGAACTACTCGGTAAGTTTCTCGTCCGCAGACTTCGCGGAAAACTCCTGATTGGTAAGATCGTCGAAGTTGAGGCATATCGAGGGGTTCTTGATCCCGCGAGTCATGCCTATCGAGGAAAAACGAAGCGCAACGAAGTCATGTTTTGGGAAGGCGGACACTTGTACGTGTATTTCACCTACGGCATGCATTTTTGCGCGAATGTCGTAACACGGAATGAAGGGATAGGAGAAGCGGTCTTGTTGCGCGCGGTTGAGCCAGTGAAGGGAATCGGGACGATGCAGCGCAACCGCCGAAAGAGCCGGCTTGAGACAAAGAAGCTCACAAGCGGTCCGGCGAAATTCTGTCAGGCGTTTGGGATTACGCAGAAAGAAAACGGGACCGACCTTATGGGCAATACGATTTTCATTGCAAACGGCGAAAAGATTGCACGATCTCAGATTGGGTCGTCAACGAGAATCGGCATCAACGTTGCGATGGAGAAGAAATGGCGGTTTTTTGTGAAGGGGAATGTGTGGGTTTCACGCTAATAAAAAATCGATTCTTGGCTCTCTCGTCTCCCGTCACTTCACGAGCAACATTTTTCTGACTAATTGTTTCCCGCCCGATTCCAGTCTGGCAAAATACAATCCAGACGGCAGTCGAGTGCCATCGAAGGTAACGTGATATACTTTTCCCGGCAGCCGGGATTCGTCGACAAGTGTGGTGATCAGTTCGCCGAGTATATTGTAAATACGCAAGCTCACGCGATCCTCTTTCTCCATGGTGAAGTCAACGATGGTGAGAGGGTTGAAGGGATTGGGGTAATTCTGATACAAGACAAACTCAAGAGGGACAAGTTCCTCTCCCCCAACCTTGGTGATTACTTCCCCCGTAGAAAACGTCCACTGACGTGGTGAATTGGCGGCAAGCGTGTCGCCGAACATGCTCAAGAGCTGAACAAGTCTGACCGTGTAAGTTGTTTGTTCGGCTAACTCAGAATGGTCAAGCCAGACCGAATCTCCCGCAAAATTGCCTCTCATGGTCAATCCACCCGGATCGGGTGTGCTGCTCATCTGAAGAGATGAGATTCTTGCCGGTTTATTGAAGACAATGAAGAGAGGCTCCGTGCGTGAAACTCCCGTGTCGCCATCCGCCACCGAAGTGCCAACGACAGTGAACGGAATGGCTGCATCCGACGGAACTGAACCCGTGACGATCGTGCCCGGGCCGCCTTTGTAAACGAGGGAATCAACTCCGCCACCCGCTCCTCCAAGACCCCCATTCGCTCTCATCGTGCCGGAAAACGAGGCGAGCGTTCCGTAAACAGCAATCCTCCCACCTCCGCCTCCACCGCCCCATCGGTCCGAATTGAAAACTCCATCGCCGCCTGAAGCATCAAGCAATCCCGCTCCAGTGAGTTGACCGGCAGCGAGAAAAATACTTCCACCTGCACCACCGGTGGGAGTGTGGTTGTTGTCCGGATTGCACACGAACAGAGCGGTGCCGGAAAAACCGTTCGAACGGATGATACCATGAAGATCGAGCGTTCCTCCGACGGACATTCTCAGAGCTGCTCCCCCGGAACCCGAAGACCTGCACTGGTAGAAGAATATTCCGCTCCCGGGCAAAGCGTCGTCACCAAACCCTCCGAGTCCGGCCGACAGTGGACGAAGAGAATCGCCAAACACGGGTGAAGCAACACCGAAGAGTGACGCGACCCGTCCTCCTCCGCCAACGCCGCCATAAGAACCACCCGCCGGATTCAGCGCCGCTCCGCTGAGCGTATTCTCATCGACCCTGCTGAAACCGCCGAGACCGGAGACGTCGATTCTGCTCGTTGCATCAATGAGGGCATTGCCTTTTATATCCAGAGCAATGAACTTGGGCGTTTTTTGAGACCAGAATGGAAAGCGCGTTGGCGAGCTGAAAAAACCGGGGAACGAATACAGGGTGTTGCGATTGTCATCTGCCGTGAGGACTGCCTGATTTTCCAACCTGAGCGCTCCGACAGCAAGCCCGTCCGTAGCAAGAAGGGCATTATGCACAAGCAAAGTGATGTTTGAAAACGCTCCTGAAAGGGCTGATCCTCCCGAATCGGGGGCAAAGTTACGGACCTCAAGAGTCGGGGCTGAAGATTCGTTCCAATAGATTGTGCCGGCTCCACCATGCACGCGGGGGTTGGTCCACGGAATGATTCCGTGATGGGATGTATCCTGCTGGCCGCCACGGCCGCCAAACGTGCGTACATCTCCCGACCACGACCCTTTGGATGCATAATCGATTCTGATTCTTCCTCCGCCGCCGCCGCCGCCGCACAACTGATAATACGAATCAAACGAACCGTCTCCGCCGGACGCGCTGATCATCCCTGATCCTTCGAGCGATGATGCGGTGATCCAAACGCTTCCTCCTGAACCTCCTCCGGTTCCCTGGCCATCCGCATTTGGTGTATCTTCGTTCCCGCGTCCGCCGTTCGACACAATGAGACCGTCGACACGAACGGTTCCTCCTGCCATAAGTCGAAGAGCGCCTCCTCCCATGCCTCCAAGGATGGCGACGTTATGCGGAGTGTTAGAGTATTTCCGCACGCCATATCCTCCCTCGCCAACCTCTTCCGGCTGCAAAGGATTGCCTTTGACAGCGTTCGGTTTTCCCATTTGCTGCTCGCTGCCCCATCTTCCCCATCCGCCGTAGCCGCCGTGCGATCCGCCCGCACGATTGCCCCACCCTCCTGACGAAAAGTCGGCGTCTGTTTGACTGTATCCTCCCTGCCCGCTCACATCCAGACGGCTTGAGGCATCGATGAAAACGTCGTTCATTGTTTCGATCGTGAGACGCTCACTGAGCGAATCCTGCCAAACCCAAACCGGATAGACTGTCTGAGAAGAGTTGTACAAGCCGGGATTGTCAAACAGCGGGGAAATTCCGTACAAAACCGGAGCGGGCCAACGAAGACGTACGCGGGGATTATCAGCGCGCAAGATTCCGCCGTCGGTAAGCTTGAGTCCTCTCAGCTGAAGTCCGTTTGTCACTGCCAACGCTCCCCGAACCTCAAGTGTGTCCTGCGGATAGCTGCCGTCAATCCTGCCAACTCCTCCCGGACCGCCCTCGCCGTCTATAAGAATTCTTCCGCTTCCACCGTTCTGTTTCCAGTAAATCGTGCCCGGACCTCCGTTATTGAGACTGTCAATCCATGGAGTAACAAATCCCGGATAGTAAGAGATCGAAGCTGTGTCGAACGTCCCTCCAACTCCACCCAAGGCTTTCACCATGCCATTCCAGACGCCGAGTGCGCCGTAATTGATGCGGATCCTTCCTCCACTCCCTCCACTACCCGTTTGGAACGAAAGATCTCCGCCGAATGAATAAGCTCCGTTACCCCCGTTCGACTCGATTCGTCCGCTTCCGGAAAATGCGCCTGAAACGTCCACGTAGATTGTGCCTCCGGTGCCTCCGCCGCCTCCCCCGCCTCCGTTATAACCAAGGGGGATGGGGCGCTCCGCATTGCCGCCATTTACTGATGCAAATCCGTTCCACACCAGGCTCGACGCGTCGATTCGAATTCTTCCCCCTCCAACGCCTCCTTCGGAATGTTGAACAGAAGTCCATCCGAAGCCGCCAAGACCTTTTCTGAGATCTTCGGGCGCAAAATTCGGCACGCCTACCGGGTCATCGGCGGGAATGAATGCGTTGACATTCAGATTTCCGTTCGTGCCTCCGTAACCTCCGTAGCTTGCCCCCGTTGGCTTGTGATTCATTTCGCCCGGGAACGAAATTTCCTCCTGGCGGGGACCATCGCCGCGACGGTCGGATTCAAACCGCGACCCTTGCGTCACCTCTGCTTGTGCAAGAGAAGCGTAGATAACGTCTGACTTCACAAGCGTGCTATCAATAAAGCTCCTGTGCAGAAAATGAATCCTGACGGAATCCTCTGCGGCGTCGTAGACCGACCCGCCCCATGTGAGCAAAGTGTCCCCTTCCATGAAAGGTGTGATTGTTGTGACGTTCCTGACGTGGTAAGTCCCGGCGTTGATATGAGAAGACTGAACGATTCCGTTGTTGAGATAAAAGAGCGAACGGCCGGTCCTTGCGTTGAGAAGCCCTCCATCAAAGGATGAATTGTTCGCAATCGTTTGCATGGTAACGAGAGTCCCAAAACTGGTCGAACACGTGTCGAGGTACATGAAGTCTGCGTCCAGCGTACCGGCGTTGATCTGCGATGAATTGAGGTCGATGAGGGTCGGGGACTGTTTGACCTGTATTAGAGTCCCGTTGAGCTCCGAATTACTTCCGGAGACCTTCTTTGCCGTCATCGAGAGACCCCCAGAAAAAGTTGAATTGTTTAGGCTCAGCGAGTCGAGCATCGTTGTGTTGATGACAGAAGCGGTGCTACCGGTAAGGTAGACCAACGGAACGCTCAGGTTTCCTGCAGTCAGGTTGCTTCCGAAGAGAGACAAGTGATCTGTCGTGAGGAGCCCGTTAACGCTCATGGAAGACCCGCTTGACGTGAGTTTCGGAGTTTCGAGCGAACCAGCTCCGAGGCTCGAGTTACCCGAAAGGTTGATTCGGCCGGTGCTGCCGAGGAAGCCAACTTTGTTTGCGTTGACGGCTTCTGTAAAGCTCGCTTCTCCGTCGAAAAGTTCGAGTGTTTTCGTCTGCAGTGAGCTCGCCTGGAGTGTCGCACCCAAGAACGAGCCGTCGAGATAGACTGAATCCGCGTCGACCGAGCCAGCCAAATACACGGAGCCGGAGACGAGAACCTCGCTGCTCTTCAGCGCCGGGACCAGCGGGTTCGGAGGTGTAGCGGAGAAGACAATGCCCCCGTCTTCCACGAGTGTTGTCGTGAAATCCGTGATCGCGCCGGCGAGGATCGCCATGCAGCCGGTTTCGACAACAAGTGATCCGTTGAGTGAGCCGTAATAGAATTGAACGTTAAGAATTTCAGGCGGAACGGGCGGCCAACAAATGGGAGCAGACGTTCCAGTACCGGAGTGTTGGAACAGCGAAAGAAGTCCTGACGGGAACTGGATTCCTTTTTGAGCGAGCGCAAGGTCGATATCGATCAGGCTTTTGCAAAAAGAAGAAATGAGCAGGACGGCATTGCCCCACAGGGTGTCGCCGGGCAGGTAAGAGATATGAGTACGAAAATCCGATGAATCCAATTGGATGCGGGTGAGATACACCGAGTCGGCGTCATAAGTGCCATCGACTGTCACCTGTCCCGTGCAGACAGTGCCCGAGAACGAAGTATCTGTTCTGACAATGAAAAACGCGCCGTAGGCGTTTGATCCGTTCAGGGTATCCGGAGGGATTGCATGGGCGGTGGACGCAAACAACGTGAGCACAACAAGGCTCAAAACGCGCTTATAAAACACATAAAGAAATCGTAACGGGGGCATGGTACCTTTCGGGAAGTGAATAATACATGGTACGGAAGTTCTTGCAAAAAACAAGAATTTGGATCACGCCCTTGCTCGGAATGACTTACGTTGAAAGAATCTGGATTTTTAACGGGTTGTTTTCGTCGCGTTGCCAATTCGCTGGATTCTCGCGGATGTATTTGCGCACGTTCTCCAATTCTTTGTGATTGCGGATGATGCGGTCGTGGAAATTGCGTTGCCATTGAAAAAAATAATGGCCCCCGTCATGCATCTTTTTTGACGCTCTGGCCTTGAAATGTCGAATAATTTTTCCCAACGAAATCCGCGGATCTTTCATTAATGGCCATGTAGGGGTTTGATTAATCAAACCCCTGCAGGCATGAATATCCACGGCATGCCTCGCCCCTACATGCCCCATGGTCCTGATCACAATAATCCCGTGCACATGATTCGGCATTACCTGAAATTCGTCAAGATTAAGGCGCGGATAATGTGTCGGTATTGCCATCCAACATTGTCTAGCGATTTCCCCGATTTGATTTAACCTCATTTCCCCGCCAACAACCTCCCCAAACAAACATTCCCGTTCAAACGTGCAAATCGTAATGAAATACGCGCCCGATT
>JACPSI010000037.1 GCA_016193365.1 Ignavibacteriales bacterium | reverse complement strand
TTCGGTGTTGGATTTGCGAAGATGAACCCAGGAATCCGGGAAATCGATCTTTAAACCGTCTGATGTTGTGATGTTTCCGTTACTGGCATGCATTTGCTGAATGCGCGTCAAAGCTGAGCTTGCATCAATGTTGGCGACGTCGACTTTTCCTTTTGTGATCGAGTACTGAGGAAGCGTCTGCTTGAGTTCCGACAGCGTGCCGCCAAAATCGGATAAATACTGAAGGATGATCCCTATGCCCACCAGAGCGTCACGACTAAGGTGAAGTTTTGGCAGTATCACGCCGCCGCTTCCTTCGCCGCCCACAACAGCGTCAACCTCTTTCATTTTCTTGGCAACATTGATCTCACCAACGGGCGTTCGCAAAACCTCAACGCCGTACTGTTGAGCGATGTCTTCTATTGCTCTCGTTGTCGAGAGATTAACGACAACCCTTGATGCGCGGGCCTTCGATTTTGAAAGATTTCCCAAAACAAATTTCACAACAGTGGCAATAGTGTATTCCTCGCCAAAGGGCTCGCCCTTTTCGTTAATCAGCACCAGCCGGTCGACGTCCGGGTCGACGGCGATGCCCAGATCTGCTTTCTCCTTTTTGACGCGTTTGCAGAGATCCGGAAGGTTTTCGGGAACTGGCTCAGGTGTGTGAGCAAAGACGCCCGAAACGACGCAATTCAACTCGACAACCCTGCAGCTGAGCTTTTTCAGAAGCTTCGGTACGCATACTCCACCGGCCGCGTTAACACAATCCAGGACCACTTTGAATTTTCGTTTTCTGATGGCTTGAGGCTTGATGAAAGAAAGAGAAAGCACCGCATCGATGTGTGCGTCGACAAAAGGCTCGATGGAGACGTGCTGACCCTGCCTGTTCCAAGGTGCATATTGCCGACGTGAACTTTCTGCGATCTTCCAGAATTCGCGATTCTGGTCTGCGTCAAGAAAAAGGCCGGTGGGGGCGAAGAATTTCAAGCCGTTCCACTCCATAGGGTTATGGCTGGCGGTGATAGAGATTCCTCCTGCCGCCTTGAGTTTTTCGACGGCGAGAGCAACCGTGGGCGTGGGGCAAACGCCAATCGCCTTGACATCACACCCCATCTGAAGAAATGTCGAGGAAACGAGATGGCCGATGCTTTTCCCTGTGATTCGCCCATCCCGGCCAAGGACAATCGTGCCGCGTCCGCAATACTCAGCATACGCGGATGCATATTTCACGATGACCTCGGGAGTCAAGCTTTCCCCGACGATACCGCGGATTCCCGAAATGCTGACCATCAAAGACATAAAGCTCCGAAAAAATCGGAAGCAATTTAAGGAATGACCTCCCGATAAGCAAGAAAACGGAAAGTTCTGCGGCAGGGGTGAGTCACCTGCTTGCTACTTTCCGTGACCGTGATTACCTTGTTGTAGAAAATCAGCGCGTGGCGATCGACAATGCCTCTGAGCGAGAGTGACAAGAGAGATTTACTGCGGGTTGCGCGGAACAGCATAGAGCGTGCAATCACAAAACAGGCACCTTCGTCAGAGGAGATGAGAGGGGTTTTGGGCGAACCTGCAGGAGCTTTCGTGACTCTTCGAATGAGGGGAGAATTGCGAGGATGTATAGGATACATCGAGCCACGCCTTCCGCTGATCAAAACAGTTGAAGAAGTGGCTGCAAAAGCAGCCCTCGAAGACCCCCGCTTTTATCCTCTCACAAGAGATGAATGCGATGATGTTGATATTGAGGTCTCAGTGCTCTCGCAGCTGCAACAAGTGGAATCCATTGACCAAATAGAAATAGGAAGGCACGGCGTTGTTCTTGACGGGGGAATTACGCGGGGCCTCCTCCTTCCTCAGGTTGCGGAAGAATTCCACTGGGATAAGGAGACGTTTTTGCGCCACACGGCGGTAAAAGCTGGGTTACCGCCCGAAGCATGGAATCATCCAGCCGTGCAACTGTACACGTTTACCGTCGAAAAGTTTTCCGAATCTGAGTTCTCCGTCAAGCATCATTAGAAACATGCAGAATGTTCGTCCTCCCGCAGTGGCCGGGATGTTTTATCCGGATTCACCGCCCGTATTAAAAAGCGATCTTGACCAAATGATGAAAGACGCGACCTCCCGCGGCATGAGAGGTTCGCTTATGGGAATTATTTCGCCCCACGCCGGATACATGTACTCTGGCTCGACCGCTGCACGTGCATACAGCCTGCTTGAAGGGAAAACATACGATGCCGTCATTGTCGTCGGTCCTAGCCACAGGGAATACTTCTTCGGTATTTCATTGTGCGATGGGGAAGCCTTCCGGACGCCTCTCGGCGAGGTACCAATCCACGCGGACATTCGTTCTGAGCTGGTTAATGCGAATGCGAACATTGTCATTTCCGAAATCGGCCATCGCACGGAACACTCGGTGGAAGTTCAACTTCCCTTCCTACAAAGAGTGCTTGGCAAATTCTCTTTTGTGCCTGTGGTCATGGGAGATCAGAAGCGTGAGCTCTGTGAAGCGCTTGCCGAACGGCTGGCAGGTGTTGCCCGGGAAAGGAAAATTCTCCTCGTGGCAAGCTCGGACCTGTCTCACTATCATCCCTACGAAACGGCAGTGCATTTGGACCAGCGGATTATCCGGCGAGTAGAGGAATTTGACGGCGAGGGGCTTATGGAATTGCTCGAACATGAAGAGGCGGAAGCTTGTGGCGGCGGCCCGATGGTCGCCGTCATGATGGCGGCGAAAAAACTCGGCGCAAACCGTTCCGAGGTGCTTTTCTACTGTAATTCGGGTGACATTACGGGAGAAAAAGATCGTGTCGTAGGATACTTTTCAGCAGCTCTTTTGCAAGTGCAGTAGTGGCCAAGGGTCGCCGCAGGTTGCGCATAAGCCTCATCGGGGCAGGGAGTGTTGGTACTGCATTGGCGGTGGCGCTGCATCGTAAGGGCCACTCGAGCGGTTCTGTCGTGAGCGGCCGGCTTTCTTCCGCACGCCGATGTGCGAGACTGGTGAAATGCCGAAATTTTTCTGCCCGCCTTTCAGCGCTCCCGTCCCATCAGGATCTCATACTGATCGCGACACCCGAAGACGCGGTCAAAACCACGGTTCAGGAATTGTGGCGGCTCAACATTCCGTTTGACAGGACCTATGTTGCGCACACCTCGGGTGTTTTCTCGGATATCATCCTTCGACCGCTCAAAACTCGCGGGGCAAGAATATTTTCGTTACACCCGATTCAAACCTTTCCTCGCAACTTGCCGGTCGAGCACCACGTTCGCTCATTGAGAGGAATCTCGTACGGCTTTGTGGGAGAGCGATCGTCCCTGTCTCTTGCTCAAAGTCTTGTTTCAGACCTCGGCGGCAATATCCTGCGTGTTCCAAAAGAAGCAAAAATTTTGTATCATCTTGCGTGTGTGTTTGCTTCGAATTACTCTGTGGCATTGCTGGGCGCCGTCGAGGAATTGATAAGCACGTTTTCCGGACCGCCTGGGTTGAACAAATTCAAACGATTGATTTATTCGAGCATTGAAAACACGCTTTTGGTTGGCTCAATGAAAGCATTAACGGGGCCTATTGCACGAGGAAGCGCCGAAACAGCAAGATTACACCTGCTCGAATTACAGAAGAAACACAAAAACCTGATACCTTTGTACCGCACTCTCGGTCTTCAGGCTCTTAGACTTGCAACAAAACAACATCGTCTTTCATCGAAACGCATCCGGCAAATCAAAAAAGCGTTGAAGGCACGCTGAACGATTCTCTGAGTATCATTCTCCCCCAAAAGCATGAAATACGAAACGATCAGGCTTGAAACCAAAGGCAATATTGGCTATGTGACGATTAATCGTCCTGATAAGCTCAATGCACTGAATGCGAAGGCAAAGTCGGAGCTCAAAGAGGTTTTTGAAGACATCAAGAATAACGCAACTGTCTTTGTCGTTATTCTCACAGGCGCCGGCGAAAAATCTTTTGTTGCGGGGACTGACATAGCAGAGTTGACCGGGCTTGGTACGGAAACGGGAAAAACCTTTGCAGAGAACGGCCAATCAGTGTTTAACCTCATAGAGAACCTCGGCAAACCCGTCATCGCCGCCGTGAACGGATACGCGCTCGGGGGCGGTTGTGAGTTGGCAATCGCGTGTCACATCCGAATTGCTTCTGAGAATGCCAGGTTTGGACAGCCCGAAGTGAACCTCGGGATCATTCCAGGGTACGGTGGAACGCAGCGGTTTGCGCGTTTGATCGGCAAAGGCAGGGCAATGGAGCTGATTCTCACTGGGGATGCCATTGACGCCCAGGAAGCCTTAAGGATCGGCCTTGTGAGCAAAGTAGTGCCGCAATCGGAGTTGATGAGGACCGCAGAAGAGATGGCCCAAAAAATCGCGTCGAAAGGACAAATTGCGGTGCGACTTGCCGTCAAGGCGATAAACATGACGCAAGAAACAAACCTTACGGACGGGCTTGCACTGGAGGCGAGCTTGTTCGGTGTGTGCTGCGGCTCGGAGGATTTTAAAGAAGGAACGAAAGCATTTTTGGAGAAGAGAAAACCTGTCTTCAAGAACAAATAGCCATAACCACGGGCTTCAGCCTGTGGCTCTATCCATATGAGCAAAGAAAAGCCGATTGATCAATCCAAATTGATGGACAAAATCGTATCGCTGGCAAAGCGCAGGGGATTTGTGTATCAATCCAGCGAAATTTACGGCGGTTTGAATGGCTGCTGGGACTATGGCCCGCTTGGCGTGGAAATGCTGAACAACGTAAAGCAGCAGTGGTGGAAAAACATGACGTACCGTGACAACGTAGAAGGCGTTGACGCAAGCATTCTAATGCATCCTCGCGTGTGGGAGGCATCGGGCCACGTTGAGAATTTCACGGATCCGATGGTGGATTGTAAACAATGTAAGGCGCGCTATCGTCTCGATGTTCTGTTCGAGCAAATGTCGGTGAAGAAAAAGAAAGAAGTCCTGAGAGAACTTGAGCCTGACAAATACGCAGGACAGCAAAAAGACGATGCAATCCTTGAGGAATTTGAAAAAAGAGTCGCTACAGACAGCACAGCTTCAAAAATTGTTTCGTTGGTGTCATGCCCCAATTGTGGTAACAAAGGGACCTTCACCGACGCCCGAAAATTCAACCTGATGTTCAAGACATTCGTCGGACCTATTGAGGATGCTTCAGCCGCTGTTTTCCTGAGACCGGAAACGGCCCAGGGAATTTTCGTCAATTTCCTTAATGTGCAATCGGCTTCCCGTCAGAAACTGCCGTTCGGCATCGCACAGATCGGCAAAGCGTTCCGCAACGAGATCAATACGAAGAATTTTCTTTTCCGGACGCGTGAATTCGAACAGATGGAAATGCAGTTCTTTGTGAAGCCGGGTTCGGACGACCAGTGGTTTGAATACTGGCGTTCCGAGCGCATGAAATGGTTTACGGACGTGGGATTAAAGAAAGAAAAACTTCGCTGGAACCAACACCCGCCGGGCAAACTTGCTCACTACGCAAAAGACGCCTACGATATCGAGTATGAATTCCCGTTTGGCTGGGGCGAGATCGAAGGAGTCCACAACAGGACAGACTACGATCTGTCACGGCATGAAGAATTCTCCGGGAAGAGCCTCAAATACTTCGACGAAGAATCCAAAGAAAAATTTACGCCGTACGTCATCGAAACTTCAGCCGGGGCGAGCAGATCCTTCATGGCGATTCTTGTCGACGCCTATCACGAGGAGCAGGCTCCGACCGCCGAGGGAACGACAGAAGAGCGCACGGTATTGAAGCTCCACCCAAAGCTTGCACCAAACAAAGTTGCCATCTTTCCGCTTGTCAACAGAGACGGGATGCCCGAACTTGCAAAAAGAATTGAGGCGGATTTGCGGCCGTACATGCGCGTGTTTTATGACGACAGCGGCGCCGTGGGGCGACGGTATCGTCGCCAGGACGAAATCGGAACGCCGTACTGTGTGACCGTCGATTCGCAGTCCCTGCAAGACCAGACGGTGACGGTGCGCGATCGTGATACCATGAAGCAGGATCGAATCGCGATGGCGCAATTACGAGACTACTTTGCCGCGAAGTTGATCTGACGACGTATTTTGAATGCGCGTTTTGTCCATCTTTCGTGCTCTCCTTTTCATTATCCCGCTTTCCCAGGTTTGCTTCACTCAATGGTTGCCCGACCCCGAAATTGACCTGCAGATCCAGCAGGGCATCGACCACATTTATAACATTGAATTCAAAAAGGCGGATTCTCTTTTTTCCGATGTGATCCGAAAACGCCCCGACCATCCTGTGGGTCATTTTTTTCGGGCAATGGTTGTGTGGTGGCAAATTCTCACGAATTTCGAGGATGAATCACAGGACCAGAAATTCACGGATATGCTTGAAAGCGTCGTTGACATGTGTGAAAAACGACTCGACAAGAACCCTCGGGATGTGACTGCATTATTCTTTAAGGGAGGAGCGGTGGGGTTCCGGGGCAGGCTCCGCGCCAACCGGAGTAAATGGCTCGGTGCAGCAAACGACGGCATCGTCGCACTTCCCATCGTCCGGAAAGCGTATGAAATCGACCCGAAGAACTACGATGTCCTTCTTGGTATCGGCATCTATAATTATTATGCGGAGGTTGTCCCCGACAAGTATCCGGTCGTGAAGCCGTTTATGATTTTTTTCCCCAGCGGTGACCGGAAAAAGGGGCTTGAGCAACTCGACCTGGCGTCCCGTCATTCAAAATACGCAAGGACGGAGTCGTCATATTTTCTTATGCAAAACTATTTCGTCTTCGAGAAGAACTACATCAAAGCGCTGGAGATCGCCAGAGAACTTCACAAACGCTATCCCCGGAACCCTCTTTTTCATCGTTACCTTGGCCGATGTCTCGTCAGCGTGGGATTTCTGAGCGATGCAAATGAAGAGTTTGTGGAAATTGAAAAACGTTTCCGCGAAAAACACATGGGCTATGATGTGTACGACGGGCGTGAGGCCTACTATTACATCGGCAAGTACGATTTTCTCGCGGGCAGGCTTGAGAAAGCCATGGTCAACCTCTTGACCTGCGATTCTCTCTCCCGAAAAATCGACAAAGAAGGACCTTCGGGATTCATGTCCCTCGCGAACCTTTTGATGGGTATGATCTTCGACCTTCAGTACAAACGGGGCTATGCAGTGCAGCAGTACAGAAAAGTGCTGGCCATGAAGGAGTATGAGACGTCGCACCAGGAAGCGAAAAAATACATGGAAAAACCATATAAAAGAAGTCCATGACCCTTCAAATTCTTGTCTATGGATTTGTGGCTGCCGTTGCCGAAGTGCTCGGCGGTGTTCTTGTTGTGTCGCGACAAACGTGGCCGCGAAGGGTTCAGGAAACCTTTCTTGCGTTGGGTGCAGGGTTTATTCTTGCACTTGTTTTTCTCAAGCTCATTCCAGCCAGTTTTTCTACACTGGGCGAAACGGCAGCGTTATACATGTTGGGAGGCTTTGCCGTCCTTCACTTTTTTGAGCATGCCATTGTTGAGCACCTTCACTTCGGCGAAGAAATCCATGAAGGCGTCATGGTTTCCAAAGCGGCAACGATGTCTGCGTTCACGGGGCTTTTCATCCATGCTTTTTTCGACGGGCTTTCGATTTCAGTCGGGACACAATTTGACGCTTTCCTCGGCCTACTCATCTTTGTGGCCGTCCTGCTCCACAAGTTTCCAGAGGGTTTGACCATCGGGTCCATCATGCTATCGGGCCACTATCCGAAAAAAACAGTGTTGCTATCGACGGCTGGCATCGGCCTCGCCACGATGCTCGGGGCTTGCACGGTTTTCTTGTTCTCCAAGGTCGATGCGAAAATAACCGGAATGGCTTTCGCCTTTTCAGCCGGCACTGTGCTTTATGTCGGCGCCAGCGATCTTATACCAGAAATCAACAAATCCAAAGACCGCATACCGCCGCTGGTGGTGTTCCTCGGGATGGTACTTTTTTACGTGAGTGAGAGAATTCTGGAGGGGTTGATGAGGTGAAGAGACCTTCCGAAGGATGACTAAGCTGTCTTCATGTCCTTCGGAGGGATTTAGAATTCTGTTCCTAGCGAAATTCGATGCAATGCGCCAATTTTTCCGTAGGAATTGAATGCGTAGTCAAATCTGTATTCGTTAAAAAGAAAGCCGCCGCCAAAAGAGAAGCCCGCAAGTCCGGCGCTCGTCCCTAACTTTAGTTCTTTTCTCTGCTCATTGCTGTAACCGACCCTGAATCGCACAGATTCGCTCATCAGGAACTCCGCTCCAAAAGAGAATGCGCTTAAGCGCTGGAAAAAGGATTCCTGCGTTTCGTTCAGCTTGTGGAAATTCAGGTTCAGAAAGACGGGAAGGTGCTCGGGCCGCTTTGTAATGCCTATTTTCACGTCCAGCGGGAGTGACTCACGGACGTCCGCGTATGTCTTCAGCTGACGGCCAAGGTTGAGAACGCTCGCGCCAACTGTAATGTTCTCGGCGGGAATGGAGTAGAAATAACCGAGGTCGACGGCAATGGCCGAGGATCGATAGCTGGCGATGGAGGAAGAAATCACTTTCACATTTGCGCCCATGGAGCTTTCTTCGTCAAGAGATGTTGCCATGCCGGCGACGAGTGCGAATTCCGTCACACCGAAACTTCCGAGGTTGGCCAGAAACTGGTCCGTTTGAGTGAAGGTCCCATAGTCTATGAAAGTGATCCCGGCGCCGACGTTTCCGATGCCGTCCACATATTGAGCGAATGATATGCTTCCGGCATTCACATCCATCAAGTGTTTAAGAAACCCGATAGAGGCTGAAGGCTTTTCCACAGTCGTAAGGCCCGCCGGATTGTAGAATAAAACATTTGGGTCGTTCGTCATGGAGACGAAGCTGCCGTTGAGAGCCGCGGCGCGTGCGCTGACGTCGTTACGAAGGAAAGCGTAGGTGCCTGTTCCCTGGGCAAACGAGAAACAGGATCCGGCATGCAGCGCAAGAGCGAGAGAAATCGACTTTTTCATCCCTTTCAATCTACTCAAAATACCCTTTGCAAGTCAAGCCGATTTTTGCTAACTTATCTACCGCTACGGAAAAAGGATCTGAAAAATGAAACCCGGAATTCATCCAGCATATAAGAAAGCAATCGTTACGTGCGTTTGCGGCAACACGTTTGAAACCCGCTCGACAGTGGGCAATCTCCACGTGGAAATTTGCTCCAACTGTCATCCGTATTATACCGGAAAACAGAAGCTCGTTGATTCGGCGGGGCGCGTGGAAAGATTCAACAGGAAGTATGCCAAAAAGGAGGCCCCGGCGCAAGGAACGTAACGTGAACGGCTTTTCAAAGGAGCGGAATGTATCCCAGTTTTTGGAATGCATTCCGCTTTTTTGTTTCTCTTGAGATTTATCCACTAACATCAACAGAAAAAATGGAGGCGCTCAATGCTTGTCATAATTAAGAATTCGTACGACGAAATGAGTAAAGAGGCCGCAAAAATCGTGGCTGACCGGCTTCGGAAAAAACCCAACCTTGTCCTTGGCCTTGCTACGGGCAGCACACCGATTGGCCTGTACAAAGAACTGATACGCATGCACAAAGAAGAAGGGTTGAGCTTCGCAAAGGTTACTACGTTCAATCTTGACGAATACATCGGACTCCCGCGCACACATGACCAGAGTTACTTTTATTTCATGTGGGAGAACTTGTTTAAATACATCGACGTCGACCGGCGCTACATCCACGTTCCGGACGGCATGGCCAACGATATCGACGAACATTGCGAATGGTACGAAAGCGAAATAAGACAATTGGGAGGGATCGACATTCAAATCCTGGGAATTGGAGGCAACGGTCATATTGCGTTTAACGAACCAGGTTCTTCACTCGGTTCGCGGACGAGAATCAAGACATTGACTGACCAGACGGTCAAAGACAACGCACGGTTCTTTAAATCCATGGAGGAAGTCCCGAAGTTCGCCATTACCATGGGGATCGGCACTATTATGGAAGCAAAAGAAGTCATCCTCATGGCGAACAAAACGAACAAGGCGGATGCAATCAAGTCGGCCATTGAAGGTCCCGTAACACACATGACGCCCGCGTCCATTATCCAGATGCACCGGAAAGCCTATATCGTGATCGACAAAGAAGCGGCTTCGAAACTGACGCACCAATTCCGGGGATAAAGCCGTGGCCAAGGACATTTGCATTTTCGAAGACGACCGCTCGAGTCAGTTCCTCCCCCTGACGTACTTCCGGCCGGTGTACAACCTTCGTTGCGGTATCTCTCCGCTCAGGGATAAAATCGTCCGTTCCTACCTGAAGGCAAAGGTGAGTCTGCATTGCAGGGAATATCTTGCGAGCTACATGCGTTTGAGAAATCCCGGAGTGAACGTGAACGAGATATCGTCCGATGAATGCCTTTTTGTGAACGGGCGCGTTGTAGCGGACGGATCTCTCGCAAAGAAAATTCCGTTGAACCAAAAAAATGATGTTGTGTACGTTCACGGGGATTCTGTTGTCGCGGCGCATGTCAGCGGGGCCGGTTTGAAGAAGTTAAAAGGAAGATTGAATTCTGTTTTGACTGTTGCCGATTTTGACGGTCTCCCTAAAACGGAAGTCGACGTCGAGCTTGTTTCGTATCCCTGGAACCTGGTCCATGAAAACGGGCGCCAGCTGGCGAAAGATTATGAAGTGACGTTCTCGCCAAAGGGAAAGCGGATACGAGGAAATGTTCACAAAAGCGTGCATGTTGTGGGAAAAGACTTCGCCCTTGGGGAGGGGTCGTACGTAAAACCCGGAGTTGTCATTGACACGGAAGACGGCCCGGTCATCATCGGAAAGAATGTCAAAGTCTTTCCCAACGCGACGATTATTGGTCCGGTGTTCATCGGCGATAATTCGTGGATCAAAGTGGGA
>JACPSI010000026.1 GCA_016193365.1 Ignavibacteriales bacterium | reverse complement strand
CCCGCTGTTTTATCACTGCAGAAGGTGCGACCAATGTCCCGGAAGCGGCCACATCAAAGGTCTCTTGGGAGTACCCCGACGGGATTCCGACGGTTGTTGTAGAATGGAAAGCGGGCCAATTCGTGATTCGGGAGACGTTGATGTGCCCGATACATGACCCCGTCATTGTCCGGACAATCGCATTGAAAAACATCGCTCAAAAAAATATCGACGCTTCGACTACCGTTTTGTTGTATCCGAATCTGATGTTTTTCGATGAGTATGAGGTTGACCGTGCACGCGGGACGTTAAAGGCCGGTGGTTACAGGACGATGAGACTATTCTCGCTCAATGAGTCCATAGCCGGAGATCGTCATTTGAATGTCAAGTTTGGTTCCGTTCCCCGGGGAGCCACACGGACGATTACTGTTGTGCTGACGCTCGATTATTCCCGCGAGGAATTCGAAAAGAAGGGGATTGACAGGATGCGTCAAGAAACTGCGAAATACTGGAACAATGTGGCCTCCCTGGATTCAGGCCATCAGGGCCTCGATCATTTGTTTCGCGTGTCAACATCTGGCTTGAGGACTGCTGTAGCCCAATCAGGCAAAATGGACGGGGCGATCTGGCAGTACAATCTCGAATGGGTACGAGATCAAAGCATGGTCGCGGCTGCATCGGCTATGGCAGGTCAACGCGAGATTGCTGAAGCGTTGTTGCAGAGAATCCTTACGCGATCCGTGGATGAAACAGGGAAAACCGTCGAGGCAAGCCGGCATCGGCCGGCAGAATCAATTGAGCTTGACCAAAACGGAGAATTACTGTACGCGCTCTACACACACTGGGTGTGGTCCGGCAAGGATGCATTTCTTCGAGAACATTGGAGCAAGATCAAGAATGTTGCGGAGTATGTGCTTCAACCGATATTTATGAACCCTGACGTCGGCCTTGTCAAAAATACCCGAGAATACTGGGAGCGAGACGCCAATTTCGGAGTGAAAGAAGGATACGAAAACGCTTATCAACTCTGGAACATCGTCGGTCTTGATTTCGCATCCCAAATGGCGAGTGCAATGAATGACTCGTTGAACTCGACGAAGTGGCGAAAAGCTTCCCTGAAAATGAAAGAATCCTATCTGGGCCATCCTCAGTTTTCACTCGTTGACGACGGACGTTTCATCAAGAGACGGCTTGCTGACGGAGGAGTTCAGCGCACGTTTGAGCCGCCAAACCGGAAAGCGATGCCGCCTGGGATGCCGCTCAATGTTGAACCTGTCTCCTACTGTGACCCCGACTCATCGAGTGCCTTGCCTATTGCAATGGAAATTGTTGACGCCAACGGAGCCCTTGCACAAAAAACATTGAAGTCGCTGGAAGAGTTGTGGAATCAGCGCTGGAGCTCAGGAGGTTACGCACGCTATCATGTATCATCAGAACCCGATTCACCCGGTCCATGGCCGTTTGCGACGATGTTCATTGCAAGGGCATGGCTTGAAGCCGGGAATCACGAGAAAACCTGGCGGGCCCTGAATTGGCTGCTGGATGCTCAGGGAGGAAAAGCGGGCTCCTGGCTGGAATACTACGGAGATCGGCCCACACCTCCGCTACCCCCGGTTGGCATCGTGGTCTGGACGTGGGCGGAGTTGCTCGTATTTTTCATTCATCACATGTTGGGAGTTCGGCCCTCGCCTCAAAGGATGGTCATCCGCCCAAGATTGCTGTCCGGTCTTGACCGCGTAAAAGGAAAGGTTTTTGTTCGCGGGTATTCCGTTTCGCTGGATTTGCAACGTGATCCTAAAGAGCAATGGGCAAGAGTGGATGGAAGCAGAATTTCCTTGAAGAATCAGATTCTGGAATTGCCGCTCCCCAAGAAAGACCTGGCGATTGAAATCCATGTCTGAAAAGTTCTTTAACTACAAATCTGTGAACGACATCCGAAAAAATGTGAAGGAGCTGGGCCTGGATATCGCATTCGAAGAAAAGCTGGAGGAAATGTTCAAGCCGGTAAAGATCGGAAACCGGACCATCGGGAATGCATTGGGCATCCATCCCATGGAGGGTTGCGACGGAACTCTGGACGGAAAGCCGGGTGAATTGACGTTCCGTCGTTGGAGAAGATTCGGCGAAGGGGGAGCCAAACTCATTTGGGGCGAGGCGACAGCCGTCGTCCCTGAAGCGCTCGCAAATCCGCGTCAACTCCTGATGAACGAGAAAAATCTTCCCGAATTTGAACGTCTCTTGAAAGAAACCCGTTCGGCTCACCGAAGAATCTACGAGAGTGACGGCGATCTTCTGGTTGGTCTCCAGCTCACTCACTCCGGGCGATACAGTTACCGGCGGCCTCTGATCGTGTACCACCACGCACAAGCGGATTCAGTAACCTATGTCGACAAGTCACGGGGTATCACTGTTTCAAAGCACTACCCCGTTCTCACAGATGACGAACTCGATCGGCTTCAAGATGCGTTCTTACTCGCCGCCCGACGGGCATGCAAACTCGGATTTGATTTTATCGACATTAAACAATGTCACACGTATTTGCTGAACGAGCTCCTTGGTGCCAGAATTCGGAGCGGAAAGTATGGTGGGAGTTTTGAAAATCGCACGCGGTTTGTAAAAGAAGTGTTATCCAGGATTCGCGACGAACTCGGCAATAAAGTGATGGTTGCTTCCCGTTTCAATGCATTCGACGGCGTTCCGTTTAGAAAAGACCCTGTCACGGGCAAAGGAACACCAATTCCGTTCGAGACTCCCTATCCATACAGTTTCGGAGTAGATCAACAAAGCCCTTTGAACGAAGATCTGGCCGAGCCGTTGAAACTCGTGCGACTGCTTCGTGAGCATGGCGTTGTTATGGTCAACGTCTCGATGGGCAGTCCATATTACAACATGCATTATGGACGGCCGTTTGAACGTACGCCGGATGATGGCTACTACCCGCCGGAGCCTCCCCTGGTCGGCGTCGAGCGTCATTTTCGAATTACAGGTGCGATCCAACAAGCATTTCCGGATCTCGTCGTCGTTGGCACAGGCTATAGCTGGCTTCGACAGTTTTTGTTGAACGCAGGTGAGGCGAATATACGGCGGAAACGTGTGACCATCGTGGCGACAGGCCGTGGAGCGATTGCCTATCCGGATTATGCAAAAGACGCCAGGGAAACTGGTGCTATGAAATCCTCAAAAGTCTGTCTGGCCATTAGTTATTGCACCAATCTCATGAGATCCAAGAATAACGAACTTGGCCAATATCCGACCGGATGTGTACCCAGAGACGAGGTGTATACGCCAATTTACAAAGAGGTGCTGGGAAAGAAAGCTAAAGAGCCGGAACCACACGCGGAAGTTCATTAGCGATGGCAAAGGTTCGAATTGGCCAAGTGGGGATTACGGGCCACGGCGTTACGATCTTGAATGCGGTCCGGGCTGCAAAAAGTCTAGAGCTGGTATCGATATTCGACACCAAATCAGATGAGGCAAAAAAAGTGTCGCGTGAATTCGGAGTCAAACTGGCCAGCAATTACGAAAATCTTCTGAAGGACCCTGATGTTCAGGCTGTAGCCCTTGTGACGCCGAATCATCTTCACGCAAAGCAGGTCGAGAAAGCAGTGAAAGCCGGAAAGCATGTCTTTGTGGAAAAACCTATGTCACGGACAGTGGCCGAGGCAAGGCAGATGATTTCACGAACACAAAAAGCGGGTCTTGTCCTGATGGTCGGGCATAACACCCGACGACGCCCGGTGTTCCGACGTGCCAAGCAAGTGCTGAAAAAGAATCAGCTCGGGAGGATTGTCGGGGTCGAAATGAATGTGTCGAGACCGGCGGGATTGTTTGACGACGTGCCCGCTTGGAAAACCGATCCAAAACTCACTTCTCTTCTCCCTATGACTCAACTCGGCATTCATTTTGTCGATACGCTTCACTATCTGACTGAGTCAGCCACAAAAAGTGTCAGCTGTGTTGCCGCAAACGTTGTTATGGAAGGCGGAGCCCTCGATTCATCGGCAGCTATCCTGCAACTCGTGTCAGGAATTCCAGTTACACTTTCCTCCTATTATGTTACGCCGGATGTGTACAATGTGAGGGTCTATGGGACCGAGGGAATCCTTGAGTGCTGGAATTCCAGTCTCAGGCTTGAGCTGCTTCAGAACGGTTCGTTGCATCGTGCGCTCGAAGAGGATTTCAGCACTGAGGGCCAGGCGAGCTTTGTGGAAGAGATGAACGAGTTTGGCGAGTGCGTGTTGACCGGCAAGAAACCTGAAACAGGAGGCGAGGAAGGACTTATGGCTTTGGCGGTCATTGAAGCGATGACAGCGTCTCTGAATACTCGCACCGTTGTTAGTATGGACAACATTCTTCGGGGGTCATAACATGTCGAATTCACGTCGTGTGTTTCTCCATAAATCAGCATTTGCCGCAGCCGGACTTACTCTTAAGCCTTGGTCCATTGTTGGGCGAGGAACACAGGAAACCAGTGCAGCTGCATCGTTAGGATTGCTTTTCGATAAATCAGAAATTCCTCGGATGTTAAAGACGGTGAAGCATCCGAGGTTTGCTCCGTACTGGAAGTCCATCGTGGATGCCGATTTGGCGGCTGACACAAAATTCCTGCGCGAGGAGCTTCGGCTCAACAATCATGTGGCGGACTTTTTGAAGGCAAGGGTTATCCTTGAAAGAACCTCTTTTGTGTATGTGCTTTCGCAAGATCCAAAGCAGCTCGAAGTTGCCCGGCTTGCAATAAACCGTATCCTGGAGTATCCGAAATGGGATTACTTCCTCGAAGGCGGGAAGCTCACATTCGGCCTCCAGCGAGCTCCTGAAGCCACTATCGCCATGGCGTTTGCGCTCGAATGGCTGGATGCTGCCATGACGGATCGGGAAAAAGCCGAAATCAAAAAGCAGATTGCAGAAAAAGGGGCGCCGGCTTGCTATCGGACACTCTGGGGAATGAAACACCCGGACCGTGTCCGAGGGTGGGGGTTCGACCCTGATGATGATTACAAGTTTCGTTTTGATTTAAGTCGTTGGCCGTTCATTCTGAATTCAACGAACCTCAAAGTGATCCCGATTGCAGGCCTTGGTATCGCCGGTTGCCTTCTCCATGGTGAGCATCCTCAGGCCGAACGATGGACTGAACTTGCCCTGCAGAGTGCGAAAGCGTTTGCCCCCATGTTTGGCTCAGACGGAAGTTATGAAGAGGGCGTCAGTTACTGGGGATACACGGCGCTGCATCTTGCGTTGTTCCTCGAAGTCCTCTACCGAAAGCGTGGCATTGACGAGAGATCGCTCATTAACTTCCCCGGGACTGCTCGGTATGGTCTCCAGATGTCGATGCCCACAATCGAAAAGCCGGCGGATTGCGTGAACTTTGGAGATGCAAGTGTTGTCGGCGATACGTCGGTAGCGGCATGGGTGGCACGGACGAAACGCGATGGAATTGCCCAGTATGTCGCCACAGAAATCGGAGACGTACGAAACAATTACGGCATCATTTGGTTTGATGACACAGTCGCTCCGACAACTCCTGGCCCCAACTTGTATGACGTTCGATTCGCAAACGACTGGGTTGTCTCGCGCACTGGGTGGGATGCTCAAAGTTCTGTTGTGGCTCTCCGCAGCGGATTTCCGGCAAATCACGAGCACGCCGACCGGAACAGCGTTGTTTTTAAAGCGTACGGAGAGCGATTACTTCACGATCCCTTCAAAGCCGCCTATTCCTATACGCAACAACACTGGATACTGCGCTTGACCGCAGCGCACACAGCCGTTCTCATCGACGGAAAAGGACATCAATATCACGACGGCCACGAAGGAACGAACGCTTCGTGGGCGGAGGCGAAGATTATAGACTACACCAAAGATGGAAAACGAATGATCGTGACGAGCGACGCAACAGACGCGTATAAACTTGTTCAACCGAGTGTTGAACTTGTGCAGAGAACTCTGGTGTTTGTAAAACCGGATATTCTTGTTTTTTTCGACCGTATCAAGTTGAATTCACCTTTGAAGGTTCAGGTTCGGTTTCAGATTTACAACGAGGACAACAAAGGCAAGGGAGAGACGAATGATTCGGGGTTCACTATTCAACGGCCGAACGGATCGCTTCAGGCTTTGGTGCGAGGGACAAAAAAAGTCAGTTTTCGAAGCGGACAACACAATGTACCCGCCGACATCGGTGTCTATCCTTATGCTGAGGTCGAATCTGAACAAGATTTGACTCACGAGATCATGACGGTTTGTATAGCAAGCGGTCCGGAAAAGGGACAAAGTAAAGTTTCCATAACAAAAAAGGAAAACACATGGACTGCAGCCGGCAAACAGGCCGGAAAGAAGTTCAAAGTTTCAGTATCGGTAAGTGGTGAAAAACCGGCTGTTGAAGTCGATTCGCCATCATGAAGGTGACGATGAATCGTTCTGATGCACATTTTGAAGAAGCGCTCAAACTGATCCCTTGGGGTACTCAGACGAACGCGAAAAGGCCTTACGCGGCATTCAATGAAACAATGCCAAAGTACATCGTCCGCGGTAAGGGTTGCCGGATTTGGGATTTGGAGGGCAAGGAATACATTGATTTTCGTTTGGCCCTCGGGCCCATAACCCTCGGATATTGCTATGATGAGGTTGATAATGCGGTTCGGGCCCAGCTTGAGAAAGGCGTGCTTTTCAGTATGGCAAGTCCTATTGAACTTGAACTGGCGAAGCTGATTCATGAAGTCGTGCCAAATGCAGAAATGGTCCGGTTTATGAAAACAGGAGAGGATGCAAACCTGAGCAATATCCGCCTCGCCCGCGCTCACACAAAAAGAGATATGATCCTCACGAGTGGCTATCACGGATACCCTGATTGGTTTGCAGTTGAGGAAAGTCCGAACAACGGCGTCCCGGAGATTCTCAAGGACTACGTCAAAGTCATCCCCTGGGGAAAGCTCGAAGTTGCTGAGAAGCTCATTCGACAATACAACGAGCGCATAGCCTGCGTCATCTCCATCCCTTATGATATGAACGAAGACGTAAGCGGGTCGTACATCAAGCAACTCCGAAAGCTCACCAAAGAATACGGTATTCTGCTCGTTCTCGACGAAGTGTGGACGGGTTTTCGGCTTGCGCTTGGTGGTGCGCAGGAATATTTTGGCGTTGATCCGGACCTTGCAAGCTACGCGAAAGCGATGGCAAATGGCTATCCCATCTCGACGTATGTCGGCAAACGAAAATACATGTCGGAGTTAAATCATTTCAGGATGACGACAACGTATGCGGGCGAAACACTCTCCATGGCAGCTGCCATTGCCACGATTTCTATTATGAAACGGGAGCCGGTTCATAAACATCTCTGGGCGATGGGGGAGAGGTTAATGCAAGGGTTCAACCAGATCGCAAAAGACCTCGGGGTTGAGGGATATGCAGCGGGGCTTCCACCGTCTTCGTTTTTGAAGTTCAATACCCCTGATACCGTCTACAACCAACGACTGGAATACCTTTGGTTCCGTGAGCTCTTCCGCGAAGGAGTTTTCGTGATTCTCCGATGGTTTATCTCGTATTCTCACAAGCAAAATGACATCGACATTACATTGGAGAAGGCCAAACGTGCTTTGCAGCGAGCCTTGGAAGCTGAACAAAAAGAACGTCAATCCATCAAGCCATTTTACTGGTAATGGAGAACACATAGCACAAGACAAACATGCCGAACGACCGAACATACATCGATAGCTTTGTCATGATTGGGAAGAAGGGGCCGAAGGATGTTGAAACACAGTATGAAGCCGAAGTGCTGCTGGAAGAAATGGAATGGTGCGGTATCCACGGCGCTTTGATAGCCCACTCGACGGCCAAAGAGTACGACCCGATGTACGGCAACCGGATGCTTGTCAGGGAGTTACACAAAAGTCCCCGTCTGTTCGGCGTATGGACGGTGATGCCTCATCATACACATGAATTCCCCGTGCCGAAAGATGTTGTGAAAGAAATGGCCGACCACGGAATTCATGTTGCGAAAATGCATCCGCGGGCGCATCGGTATCCATTCTCTGTCGACTTCTGTGGCGACCTCTTGCGCGAATTTGAGAGAAACGAAATTCTCCTGATGGTCGAAGGCGGATACTGTTACAATCTGGACATTTTTGAGCCGTCGAATCAGGTGCTTTTGGCTGATCTGGACGCAATGTTGACGCGATTTCCGAATCTGCGGGTTCTTTTGCAAGGATCCCGCTGGGAGTCCACTCGATACACCAATCCGTTGATGCGAAAACACAAAAACCTCCATCTGGAATTATCGTGTCATCAGGGCAACCATGCGATTGAAGTTTTTTCGGGATGGTACGGGGCTGACAGAATTCTGTTCGGAACTCACGCGCTCGAGAAATCACCGGGAGCGGCAAAGTCTTTCGTTGATTACTGCACGTTAAACGATGACGAAAAAAGGAAAATCGCTTCGGGCAATATCACACGACTTGCCAGGCTTGACCGCCAGCCGCCTGCTTATCCGGAAAAGAAAATATCCGACCCAATTCTCGCGCTCGCCAAAGAAGGCAAACCTCTCAACGGCGTGCTTGTGATCGATGCACATGCTCATATTACTCACGACAATACCGAAGGTGTCGGATTCCTTCACATCCCGTATGGCGATGCCAAGAGCATGTATGATCGGGCGCAGCTCATGGGGATTGACGCAATGTGCATCAGCGGCTTTCTTGCCGTGTGGACAGACTATGAAGAAGGGAACCCGATTGTGGTCGATGCCATGAAGAGTTTTCCGAACTTCTATCATGGATACGCCGCCCTCCAGCCCCAATACGTGAAAGATTGGAAAAAGGAATTCAAGACCTGGCATGTCAGGCACAAAATGGGCGGTCTGAAACCGTACTATCCACGCACGTTCATACCTTACAACGACAAAGCATGGGCGCCTTGGTTCGAGTATGGCAATCGAATTCGTGCATATGCCCTCATCCACCCTTCACCGAATCTTGTCAAAGAGACGAGCGACATCGCTCGAAAATACAAAAACATATCGTTCATTCTCGCCCACTCGGGCGCCTCGTTTGCCGACGCCAGGCTCGCGATTGAAGTGGCGAAGAAATATCCTAACGTGTTTCTTGAAATTACACTCACAGCCGTAACGTACCGTGTCATCGAGTTTATGGTCAAACATGTAGGGGCCGGACGGGTGCTGTTTGGAACCGACCAACCGATGCGTGATCCCATACCGCAATTCGGCTGGATGGCGTATTCTCACTGCTCGTATGAAGAGAAAAAGAAAATGTTCGGCCTGAATATGCAAAAAATCCTCAAGCGTGTGAGAATCCGGTGACCGTGAGAAATTTCTTACTCCTCATCGTAGGGGTACTTACTCCAGCAGCCGAAACCATGGCAATCCAAAGCTCATCAGAAGATAGGATTGAGATTCGGAATCAACGGGTAAGGATTGTCGTGTTCGTCCCGATCCTGCATTACGGCGGCAGGGTAACATTGTACCGCTGGGATTTCGAAAAGCCTCTCTGAGTGTCTCTTCAAAGGGAGAGCAATCGATTCTCCTGGAAGCATCAGGAGAAGGCGAGACAATTCAAAAGGCTTTAAAGCTCATTGCCGATGATCCGTTCGTGCACGTGCAGGTGACGTATGAATGTCAGGATTCAACAGAAATCCAATATCTTCTCTCTACGTACTCTTTCACTCCTGACGGCAAGAGGCATGCTCAGTATAAGCCGCTCGATTTCATTTTCACACCTCAGCTCAGACCGGAAACAGACGAAGTCATCGCTGACCACACATTCCGTGCGCCCGCCTTGATGATGCAGAAGGGCTCACGCTTTGCGGCACTGATTCCCGATGTTGCTTCGATTGATGGAAAGGGAAGACCAATACGGGCTGGCGCCGATGTCCAGGTGGATGCCTCGGAGATGCCGTTGATGTCATTCGGATTTTGGCGTTGGAAGCAACGGGGGCACACGTATTATTTTCAAAATGACACTCTGTCGGCAAAACTGCATCCCGGAAAACAGGACTATACGTTCTTTGTCTATGTGACAGCATCCGCCGCTCCGAACAAAGGGTTTCAGGAAATAGTACGATTTCATTGGAACAAAGTCGGACATCAGAACATGCTCGCGTCAGTTGGTCCGCAGAGTGAACCATTCTCTTCTTATGTCACAAAGGCCTGGTACGGTTACGTACCACAGGTTGCAATGAATGTCGAGTTTGAAGGAAAACCCATTACGTTGCTCCGGCAGTACCGACTTGCCTGGAGCAACAAGCTCCATAAGCAGGCGGATAACGATAATTGGTTCAACGTGTGGTTCAATTCCTTGAGGACGGCCTACGGGATGTTTCTTCATGCCAAAGAGACCGGGGAGCAACATCTCCAGCAGCAAGCTTTGGGAAATCTCAACCTCGCGTTGCTCGCGCCACAAAAAGAAGGGATCGCACCGTCAATCTTCTATTACGACAGCTCAGGCGGTCACTGGATTGCCGACCATGCATGGGGTGGGATCGAGGGGGGGAAGGATTATGCCATGTTTCACAATGCTTGGACGAATTATTGGCTGCTGGAATGGGGCCATCTCGTTCCTGAGAGGCGAAAGGAAATTCTGGCTTATGCGCGTTCATTCGCTGACTTCCTTATCCGAAATCAAAAGCCGTCAGGCGTCATACCCTCCTGGTATGATCCGAAGACTCTCAAACCGGCAGATGAATTTCGCGATGAGAATGCAGAAACTGCCGGGGCCGCATTCTTCCTGGCAGAATTCTACGGCCGAACTCGAGAGAGAAAATATCTTCAGGCTGCAGAACGGGCGATGGGATACATTTTTAAAAAAATTCTCCCCGAGCGGAAATGGTTCGATTATGAAACCTTTTTCTCCTGCACGCGAAAGCCGCTCGGATTCTTCGACCGATTTACCGGACAACATCCTCAGAATACGCTATCGATTCATCAGGCCGCCGAAGCGTGCTATGCTCTGTATCAGCTGACAAAGAAAAAAACGTACATGGACCATGGCATTGAAATCATGGATTACCTCTGCTTATATCAGCAGGTGTGGAGTCCGAAGTGGTTTTCGCGCGAGCTCTTTGGGGGTTTCGGAGTTCAGAATACCGATGGCGAGTGGAGCGACTCGCGACAGGGGTACTTCGCTGTGACACTGATGAAATACTACGAGCTTACCGGGAAGCAGGAATACTTTGAGCGAGGCGTAGCAGCCCTCCGTTCCATGTTCTCGTTGTTTGAGTCGGCCGACTCGCCTCGAACGGCGGAGAATTACGCGCATATTTCAAACGATGAGCTTGCCGGTGTGACTGGATTGCACTGGGGAACAGGTAGCTCGGTTGTCTCCATTCATTTGATCCGACGCCAATATGGCGATGCCTTCGTCAACATCAAGGGTCAGTGGGGCGTGGGAATTGACGGTTGCCGCATCCCGAGTGTGACGGTGGAGGCATCGACCATCAACGTTCAGCTGCTTGATAACATTGCAAAACCGCGCTCGATAAAAATGACTTTCGGGCGAGGCGGTAAGAAATCATACACACTCGTTGTGAATGGTGAAAAACTTGGAACATTCTCGAATGAAAAACTGCGAAAAGGGGTCGATGTTGCACTCTAATTGGATGATGGTCGCAATGTTTGTGCTGACTCTCGGTGAGTATGTTGCCTCGCAAGAGATCAAGTCGAAAGAGTCCACGGTCTTTGCAACAGTGATTTCCACGAAGCTCTTTATCGTGGGCGCGGCCAACCCGCAAACAGGATTGTTTTATCAAAACCCGGACGAGGACACGGTTTGGCACCACACGGGGGCACCGAACATCCGGGCAAACGGCATGGCATATGACCCTGAAAATGAGAAAACGTTCTACATCGCTTCTGGAAACGGTCTTCATAAAACAACTGACGGAGGACGTTCCTGGAAGATCACCACAGGCTGGGAAATTACTGAAATCCTGTGGGTGAGTGTTGACCCGGGGAACACTTCAACAGTGTACATCGGAACAGCGTACGGAATCTACAAGTCCATTGATGGATGCTCAACATGGAAGCAAACGTTTACTATTTTTACATCATCGGTAATTGTGGATCATTCGAATTCCTCGACTCTGTATTGCTCCACCGAAAATGGTGTTTTCAAAAGCGTCGACGCAGGAGAATCATGGTCTCGTACCGGATTGTCCATCAAAAGAACACGAACGATAGCTCAACATCCAAAACGACCCGAAATGCTTTTCGTTGGCACAGAGGATAACGGAATCTTTGCGTCCCGAGACGCCGGAAAAACATGGACAAAAATCGAAGCCGGGATTGATCATTCGACGTTTTACACCATTGTCTTTGATCCAAACAATCCGGAGAACATGTATGCGGGTGGATATGTGACTGGGGTGTACAAGTCCGTCGACGGCGGAAAAATCTGGAAACGAAAATGCAAAAACTTTGCTGTCGAGAGTGTTCACTCAATTGCTGTCGACCCGAAAAGCGGCACTCGCGTGTATGCAGCGACGATCGGAGACGGTATATACAGATCAGACGATGGCGGAGAAACGTGGCGCAATGCGGGGATGAGAGGCTCGCAAGCATGGATTCTTTCGATTCGTCCTTAGAAAGGAATGCAAAATGAATTTTGGCTGTAAGATTCTGGTTCTACTCATATTTGTCGGTTCGTCAAGCATTGCACAGACGAAAGATCGAGCTACGTAAGAATATATCACTGCGCCCTTTGACACTTTTTCCGCTCCGGGTTACTATCAGATTGCTGTGAAATATACCCGCGGAAGAAACGTCGCCCAGGCGGACAGCATGTTTGAAGTACTTCTTCTGGAGCCGCGTGGAGATATGTTTTGGATGTTCCCGGTGATCGGGGCTTATTTGCACGGGAAGGACAAAATGTCTCCGCGAACAAAAGCCATCGTGCGCAACGCATGGAAGACCTACACACCTTATCGGGGAGATACGGAGAATCATTGGTGCATGTATTATGCCTCGCTGTTCCTCGCCGCAGAGCAATGGCCCGGACTCCCGGGGTCTGAATGGTATAACGGGAAGAGTTCGAATGAAAACCGGGATGAGGCAAAGGGATACCTCATTCAATGGATGCGAATCACAACGACCATCGGACAAGGCGAATTCGATTCCCCGGATTATTTCCCCGAGTTTGCGATTCCTATGCTGTACCTTGCTCAATTCGCCGAGGATAAGGAAATGCGCGAACGCGGCCAAATGATGTGCGACTATCTCTTCGCCGATTTTGCAGCGGAACACCTTGACGGTCAATACATAGGCGGATTCAGCCGAATTTATCAACCGGCAGTGTACAAACCCTTGCTCTCTCAGGCATCGGGCTTTGCCTATCTCTATTTTGGCACGGGTCAACCTACGCAATCCGGGTGGGTTGTTTTTCCCGCCCTTTCCCCTTATCGCTTGCCTGAAATTATTTACAACATCGCTGTTGACCGGACTCGAGCATACGTTCACAAAGAAAAAAAGCGCGTGCGGAATGTGATCCGAATGGGTGATATCAAGAATCCGCCTGTGTACAAATATACATACATGACGAAGGACTATGGGCTGAGTTCTCTGCAGGGAGGGATCTTACAGCCAATTCAACAGCACACGTGGAGTGTTCGATACACATTCGGCCGGCCTTATTCTACAATCTTTGGCTTGCATCCGTATTGGTCGTCCCGTGAATTGGCGACGTTCTTCCCTGAAGAAGAAAAGACCATGATGTCCGACGTTGTGGCGTCTAAGGGCACGTATAACAATCCGGACAAATGGACGGGGAGTTCTCCGTACGAGCGGACGTTCCAAAACAAGAATACCCTGATTGTCCTTTATGACATTGAACCGGGAACAACGGCTGAGCACATTGACGGGTTTTTTCCCATGAACCTCGAAGAAAGAACGGCCGATGCTTCCGGCTGGATTGTCTGTAAGGCGGGTGAAACATTTGTCGCCTGGTATCCTTTGCAGGAGTATGAATGGATCGATGAATATGAAAAGCCTGGACAATCTTTGAACACGATCGGCAGGCCGGAAACGGGTCCTGAGGAAAAACCTCAGGGGAATTGGCGATTGCGAAGTCATAAACTTCAAAACGGATACGTCGTCGAAGCCCGTTCGAAATCCGAGGTTGGATCTTTCGAGGAATTTCAAAAACGACTGAGGTCGCATATTCCAAAGGCTCAATTGACGCCCGGCCGGGTAAGCGTGCAATATGTGACGCTCGACGGCGATCGGATGAGCTTTTCGTTCCCGGAAGGAAGGATTCTCAACGGAAAATCTGTGGACTTGAAGAACTACAAGCTCTTTGACGGGCCGTTTCTGAAAGCTGACGTTGGCAGCGAGAAACTTACGATTCAATACAAGAAGTCAAAAAGGGTTCTCGATTTTAAGTCCCTCAGAATCACAGAATAGTCTTTCGCATAGTCATTCTTTGAAACGTCAAAAGTCCGACAAAACGCTGGATGTTGTCGTCGCTGGCCTGGCCGTTGTTGACATCATTGGAAAACCGATCGATCTCAGTCATCCTCCAAAAAAAGGAGGGTTGCGGCAAATCGAGGATATTATCCTGACGACGGGCGGGAACGTTTCCAATGTCGGCATCGACCTCGCAAAGCTCGGATTTCATGTGGGCGCAATCACACGTGTCGGCAAAGATCG
>JACPSI010000025.1 GCA_016193365.1 Ignavibacteriales bacterium | reverse complement strand
TGCACATGGTTTCACTTCTGACGACAAGTCCCTTGACAGCAATCCGGTTTATGAAGTTCGGGTTGAAGGCGATCAAACCGGCACGCGAGGCTTTTCAGCGGGATAACCTGGAGGAAGGTGTGAGGTTGTTCGCAAACGGCGTGCTCGGCGAAGGAGGTTTTGAACGGCTGCCGCAAACAGCGCGGGGAGTGCTCATGGACAATGCGAAGGCGCTGAAGACCGAACTTTTAGGTCCGGGATTTTCGCCGTTCCCTGTCGATGAAGCGAACGCTTGTAGAATTCCTGTGTTTCTTGCTTATGGGGAGAAGAGCCCCAAGTTCTTTCATGCGATTTCTCATCGCTTATCAAAGATCCTGCAAAACACCGAAGCTTGCGTCATAGCGAACGCTTCTCACAGCATGCACAGAGATAATCCCGGAGAATACAACGAAAAGGTTCTGGACTTTCTCTCCCGTCATTCCTGATTTCTCGCCGTACTTACCCAGTGCCCTTTCCAGTGTTTTGGAAGTAACCGCAAAGAGGGCAGTGGAGGCGCAAGATCGCAAAGGAGTAACGTGAAAGCTCCGAAGATTTTTTGCTAATCCTTACTCTGCGACCCTTGCGCCTTCTTTGCGAACTCTGCGTTTAAACCACAAGATCATTTTTCAGAATCAGCACTAGTCAACGCGTCGTGCGCTTACGCCGAAGTCCACGTTGTCCTTCACCCAGGCAAAGAACCTCTCCTGCTCTTCAACCGGCTTTTCCAGTGAGTAGATTTTCGGGTCCTGCCACGTTTTCATGACTTCAGCATCCTGCGTCCACACTTTCACCCTGCTTCTTTTAACTTTTGTTTGCCAGTTTTTCCCCACCTCGGCGTTCGTGTAGAGAAGCCGCAAAGTAATATTTCGCGCGAGACCTTCCAGAGGTTTTAGCTCGATGCTCCGAAAATCCGTGCGCCCTTCTCTTCGCACATCAGGCATCCCGTCGCTCACCATCACAATAGATACCGGGCGCAGGACAAGTTTCTTGTTTCTCACAGTCATGGCCACCTGCTGAAAGAAGGCGTTGTAGTCGGTGTAGGGATTTTCAGTTCCTTTCGGGAACATCTCCCGGAGTTTCTCGCTGATTTCTTCGACGTTTTTGTTTTCGAAGGTTTGACGCGGATAAAATGTTTTCGGCTCATTTGCCGTAGCTCCGCCAATGGAGCTGACAAAGAGAGCGTTCGGTACCTCAAGCCCGCCGAGTCCGTTGAGGTGTGCGTAGAGATAACGGGCAAGAAAATCGATTGCGTTGTCGTAATGTCCGCTCTTCATGAACGAACCACTAATGTCGAAAGCCACAAACATGGAAAGGCGAGGTTTTTCTCCGCCGCGTTCCCCGGATTCACAGCCGGTGAGCATCAGCGCCGCAACAATCATCCATACAAGCCGCAGAGTTTTTTTCCGCATGTTCATTCTCCTCTCGCGCTCAAGTCTGTTGGATGGTTTCTCTGTGAGGGGCGAGACTTTCCAGGAGCGACTTGGAGCTCAGGAGTGATTCCATATTCTTGAAGGGCAGCACAAAAAGATGTTTGCCGCTGACAAGGAGGATGCAGAAATTGATTGTCGCCGCCACGACCTGGAGGGGAGGCAGCATGAACGCGGCGAGCAACTCATCCCCTTTCACTTTGATCCAGTCGGCTTCTTCTTTGATCTTGTTTATGAATTCAGTGGAAAAGGCGACGAAGCGCGTTTTTGCAGGTTCTGAAGCGGCTGCCATGCCCAAGCCCTTCCCCTGGATGACGGAGAGGATTGTCGGTGTACCGTGTGCTGCAAAGAGGAACCAGGAAATACTCCGAATCCCAAACCACGCAAGGCAGGCGATGGCAAGCGTCCAGAATATCCCAAGCTCAAATCCTTCGGAATATTGTGCAAACCAAGGAACAAGCGAATCGACAAATTCACGATACAGGAACACGACTTCCACAAAGAGAACGACGAACTCAATAACTAGAATCCCAGCGATGGAGTACACATTTTTGCTCTTTATTGCATCGACGAGATTGGAGAGAACTGCATAGCTGCCAAGCACCACGAACAAAAGGAAAATGAAAAGAGGTATGCGCATCATGCTTCCCGACAACTGTTCTCCGGTAATGTTCGAGAGAGTGTCGGCGACAAGGGGTGACGTGACATACGTGAAGATCAACGCTTCGATGAGACACCAGAAAATCGTCAGGAAAACAGCGATCCACGGGACGGGCGAACTTACCACGCTCTGCCCTGCGCTTCGCATTAAGCGAAACGGCATGAACAGTATTTCCTGCACAATAGACCACAGTCCAAAGACTGTCACCTTGAGAAGCGCGACAATTGCTCCGAGCAACGTCACGAGGAGCTTGAAAATTCCGCCCCAATACGATGCGATAGATTTGCCCAGATCCCACCACGTAATGAAGAGAGCTGTGATGAATTCCCTCCGCTTGTGCCGAAAAAGCACAGTAAACAGCGATGGAATGCTGACCCAGCAGCCAGCGACGATGGCAAAAACAGGGAGCAGCAGAAACAGTCGCTTGACGACCATAATCCAGAGAACGTCGTCAGCTCCCCAGGCAAACAGGAGAAAATCAGCTTGAAACAATGTTGGGAAAAGAAGTACTGAAAGGAAAAACTGGAGAATACCGCTTGTATCTACGACCATGTGGGGGCCCTCCTTCACGTTCTGCTGAGAAATAGGTTCTGAGCGGAAGCTCAGAATCCAAAAGAGCTGAACTCAGGAAATCAATTCAGTGTTCACTCACCGAAATCCTTTACATTGGTAAGGAATCGGCTCGTGTGAGTTGGTGACACGAGTCAAACCGAAGGTATACTTTTGTATGATACAAGAAATCCCTAACTTTCTCACGCCTGGACGCGCACATTAACTTTTTGTCATCTGGAATGTGCTGATAGAGCCATTTCCACTCTGGTGTGTAAAAAGTACACAGAAATACTTATAATCCTTCTTTTTGAAAAGAAACAAGCACAATTCTTCGTCGTGATTGAGTGATTGGGAAGCATAATCCATCTCGATCGATTATTTTTTTCGATGGAGTCTGTAATTTGTGTAACGGGTTTGTGCAGTTTGTGATCCGGCATGAGCGCAGTCCGGAATTCCTTTTTGCGCCGCTTCAGTGGGAAAACGCTCAGGATGTTTTTCAAAAAGCAGTTGACAAAACTCTGACATCGGAGACCGTCGTCCTCATGGAGAATGGCATTGTATTCACGCGAACAACGGCTGTTTTGAGGATCATGAGAAAACTTTCTGGAATCTATCCTGTCCTCTACAGCTTCATCATAGTTCCGAGATTCCTCCGTGATGCTGTGTATCGTGTGCTTGCCCGGCATCGCTATGCTCTTTTCGGGAGGCGTCAGGAATGCATCGTGCCGGGCCCGGAGCTCCTTGCCCGGTTCATTTCTTCAGAGAGAACTGAGAGCATTTCCTGATGCCCTCGTCGCAACGGGACAGAGCATGACTTATCAAGCGAAGAGACCTCTTTGGAAATGCCCGAAATGCGGCGCAAGGTTTGTCATAGCGAACATGTGGCATTCGTGCGGAAAGTACAGCTTGAGAGAATTGTTTTCGAAAAGTGACCCTCATGTGTTTCGCTTGTTTCGCAAATTCGAAAGACTCGTGCGGGCCTGTGGGCGGGTTACGATGATTCCACAAAAAACGCGTGTGGTTTTTATGGAACGAGACCGGTTCGCGGGGGCGTATCCGAGGAAATCTTACCTGATATGCGGCATCGGCCTGCCGAGAAAAATTCGACATCCCAAACTTGTGAAGTATGAAGCCTATGCCCCGCATTTTCGGGGCCACCTCTTTCGCATAGAATCGGAAAAGGATTTCGACGCAGATTTTGCGGCATTGGTTCACGAATCGTACGGCGTTGGCACGCAAGAATATTTGAAGAAAGAAAAACCCTCATACCGCCGCCGACCATGAAATCTACACAAATCATTGCTGTTGTTGTGTTGTTGGGCACAGGAATGCCTCGTCCGAATCCGGAGGCTCAGGGGCCTTCAACTGCCATTGTCGTGGGAACCAAAGTCTTCCTTTTCGATGCCGGACCAGGCGTCGAGCGACAACTTGCAGCGACGAACCTCCCCATCGACGGTGTGACGGCGCTTTTTATCACCCACCTCCACAGCGACCACACGTTGGGTTATCCTGATCTTCTTTTTACATCCTGGGTAATGGGGAGAAGAAACGCATTGGACGTCTACGGCCCTCCGGGATTAAGCCAGATGACGCTGCACCTCTGCGCCGCTTACAAAGAAGACATCAGAGTGCGAGTTGAGGGCCTGGAGCATCAGACGCCGGACGGTTACAGGGCAGATGTTCATGAAATCAAGCCTGGAGTTGTTTATGAAAAAGAAGGTGTGCGCATCACGGCCTTTCCTGTTCCTCATGGGAACTGGAAACACGCCTTTGGGTATCGAATCGACACAAAAGGAAGGTCTATTGTGATATCGGGAGATACGAGGCCAAGCAAGGAACTCGAAAAAGCGGCAGCTGGAGTCGATGTGCTCGTTCATGAAGTGTATCCCGAAGCTCGGCTTGCACCGGAGAATCGTCCCGGTGGCGAAGATTGGCCGAGGTACATGAGAGAGTTTCACACATCGGACAAAGAGCTTGGAAAAATAGTCGCGCGGGCAAAACCTAAACTTTTGATTTTGCATCATGTCGTGCGCATGGGGGGAACCGATGAGGAAATGATTTCAGCGATCAAGGCTGAAGGGTTCAAAGGGAGAGTTGTGGTGGGGAAGGACTTGGAGAGGTATTAGCTTTTCGACAACCTTGACCTTGTCAAGGTTGTCCCTGCTTATTCAGGATCTTGACAAGGTTAACATGTTGCCTCGCGTATCCAGGCATAGTTAACCTTTGTCAAGGTCGTGGTTATTTCAAAATTAACTTTGACAAGGTCTATGAAAAAATACCCGTTGCTCGGCCTGCTGATCCCTGTTCTCGCTTTCAGTCAGATCGATTCAAAGGCTGAATTTTCCGCGATTGACAACCACGCGCTTCGTGCGCCTGCTCATGCTGAGAAATCGTATGATGCTTTGGGCAAGTATCTTGCGGAGCCGGCGAAAAATGACAAGGAGAAAATCAGGGCGATCTTTCGATGGATTACGCACAACATCGCTTATGACACGAAGGCGTACTTCTCCGGAGATTTTTCTGCTTCGAGCGCCGGTAATGCGTTAAAGGACAGAAAGGCTGTCTGTGATGGTTATGCTGGCTTGTTTGAACAGATTGCCAAATCGGCTCAGATGGAGGTTGTCAAGATTACGGGGTTTGCAAAGGGTTACGGATTTACAACCGGTGGACGAGTCAGCGGACGCCCCAACCATGCATGGAATGCAGTGAAGCTTGAGGGTAAATGGCATCTGTTGGACTGCACATGGGGCGCTGGATACGTTGATGAACAGAAGCGCTATCTTCGAATGCTTCAGGAACATTATTTTCTCACCCCGCCGGAGGAGTTCATCTATGACCACCTCCCTGCCGACGAGAAGTGGCAACTCCTTGAACGCCCTGTGACGCTGGCGCAGTACGAGAACCTTGTTTTTCTTCGGCCGGCATTCTTTTGGTCGGGCTTGAAGCTGAAGAGTCACACCAACGCTACGATTGAAGCACGAAAGGAACTGACGATAACTCTCGAGGCGATGTCTGACGCTCTCGTGCTCCCGCGATTAGACCGGGAAGATCGAGAGATCGATGACACTCGCGTCTTCGCACAACGGTCGGGAAGCAATTTCGAGATCCGATGTTCGTTTCCTGAGGAAGGAATGTATACGCTTCGGTTGTTCGCAAAACGAAAAGGCGACAAGGGACAGTACTCGTGGGCGCTTGACTACAGTCTCGACTGCAAGGAAGGAAACGAGGAAGTCTATCCGAGGACGTACAGCACGTTCGGTGAAAACGAATGCTTTTTGTATACGCCGCTGAGCGGTGTTCTAGAGGAGAGCCAAGGCCAGGAATTTCGGCTCAGAGTGCCGGGTGCTGAACAAGTCGCGGTTATCCAAGGCGAACAATGGACGCACCTTGCCAAGAACGGAGATGAGTTTTCTGGGAGAGCGGCAGTGGGTAAAGGAGATATTCAACTTGCTGCAAAATTCCCGGACCAGAAGACATTTCTCACAGTCATGACGTTTCGCGGAAAGTAATACCGGGAGCATCGTTGTGCCACGACTTTTCCCGAAGGGATGGCTTCGCCAATAGTCGTGGCACAACCTTCCATGAGAAGGCGAGAAAACCCGTCTTGAGAAAACAAAAGAACCTTCGGAAGGTCATTCGCGCTTGACTTCTTCTGCAATTCTGCTATATTAAACGATTGAACAACTGCTCAATCGTTTGTGGTAAATAATTCTTCCGACAAGCATAACCACCAGGTTCACATCCGCTCGGCCCTGAAGAACCTTGCGGGCGAGGACAAGATCCTCGATTTGAGCGAGACGTTCAAAGTCCTGAGCGACCCGACGCGATTGAAGATCGTCATGGCGCTGACGAAGGATGAGTTATGCACTTTCGATATTGCAAAGGTGCTCAGGATTTCTGAATCCGCCGTTTCGCATCAGCTCCGACTCCTCAAGACTCTCCGCTTAGTCAAACAACGCAAGGATGGCAAGATGGTCTTCTATTCGCTCGATGATGAGCACATCGAGGATCTCATTCGGGTCGCCTCACGTCATATTTCCGAGGACTAATGACGAATTCCACAGATACGAAACAATCCGTGTTTACTGTCAGCGACCTTTGCTGTGCCACTGAAGAGGCTCTCATTCGCAAAAAACTCTCGAACCTTGCCGGCGTCCGTAGTCTTCAGTTTAATCTCGTCTCACACAAACTCACCGTCGAACACTCAACACAGGAGCAGGAAATTCTCAAGGCCCTTGGCCAGGTGGGACTTCCCGGCCGGCTTGAATCCTCTCCCTTCCCCACAAAGCATAAGTCCTCGCGCCGGTTGCTGTATTCCGTAGTTTTCTCGGCGGCTTTTTTTGCAGGCGGACAGTTTGCCCGTTTCCTCGATGCTGCTCCCATCATTTCCTCGGGATTGTTTCTGATATCCATTGTCTTCGGCGGATGGCAGGTTGGCATAAAAGCGTTCAAGGCCGTGAAGAACTTCTCACTCGACATGAATTTCCTGATGACGGCGGCCGTCATCGGCGCTGTAGCAATTGGGGAACATGCTGAGGGAGCAGCCGTTATGCTCTTGTTCGCTTTGTCGCTTCTGTTGGAATCCTTGAGCATGGAGAAAACGCGTAATGCCGTTCATTCACTCATGAAACTCTCTCCCACGACGGCGACAGTCAAACGGGGGACAATCGAAAGTGTTGTAGCCGTCGAGTCTGTTGGAGTTGGCGAGGTCATTGTCCTACGTCCGGGAGAACGCATTCCGCTGGATGGAGAAGTTGTCGGCGGTTTTTCCACAGTCGACCAATCCGCGATCACCGGAGAGTCAGTCCCCGTGGTAAAAAAGACCGGCAGCACGGTTTTTGCCGGATCCTTAAACCAGCGAGGAACCCTTGATGTTCGCGCAACAAAGCGTGCATCGGACTCCACCATCGCGCGCATTGTCCATCTTGTGGAAGAGGCGGAAAGTCAGAAGGCTCCTTCGCAGACTTTCGTCGAAAAGTTTGCACGAAGCTACACTCCAGCAGTTTTCCTTCTTGCCGTCTGCATTGCCCTCGTACCCCCTCTCATGTTTCAGCAGGAGTTCGGAGAATGGTTCTACCGTGCGCTCGTTCTGCTCGTCATCGCCTGTCCGTGTGCGCTCGTGATATCCACTCCTGTAACGATCATCAGCGCACTGACGAATGCAGCAAGAAATGGATTGCTCATCAAAGGAGGAAAACATCTGGAACGATTAGCTGTTGTTGATGCCGTGGCTTTCGACAAAACCGGAACTCTGACGGAGGGTAATGTCGCCGTCGTAGACGTGATCTCGTTTGATTCGATCTCCGCGCAGGAAATTACGAAGATTGCTGCCGCCGTTGAGCTGAGGTCGGAACATCATCTTGCCGGGGCCCTGCTTCGTTATGCCGAACAACAGCGTATCGCTCTCGATGACCTGGCCGTTGATCACTTCGAATCTGTTCCCGGAAAAGGAGTCCGGGCGACGGTTAATCAAAAGAATTTCACACTCGGGAACCATCAATTTGCAGAGGAGCTGAAGGTGTGTTCTCCCCGCGTTGAAGAGATCCTTGCCGAGCTTGAGGCAAAAGGACAAACCGCAATTATTCTGGCAGACGAACGGCAGGCTTTGGGAGTTATCTCCGTTGCCGACCGGATCAGAACAGAAAGCACGTCAGCGCTTGAGTCGCTGCGCAAACTCGGGGTTCGTGAGAGCATTCTTCTCACGGGCGACAATCGAGGCACGGCTCAACGTGTTTCTGCTCAGCTGGGATTTGACACTGTTGAGGCGGAATTGCTTCCTGAGGACAAGCTTTCCCTCATCCGGAAACTCAAGTCCAGGTATAAAACTGTGTCCATGATTGGCGACGGCGTCAACGACGCGCCGGCTCTGGCGATGTCCGACGTCGGCATTGCCATGGGCGGCATTGGGTCGGACACGACGCTGGAAACTGCGGACATTGTGCTCATGTCGGACGACCTCTCGAAAGTTCCATATGGCGTCTCCCTCGCAAGAAAGACACTTCGCATTGTCAAACAAAATATAATGTTCGCCCTTGCCGTGAAAGCAATTTTTCTTGTTCTCGGAGTTTTTGGATTGACAAGCCTGTGGCTGGCCATTCTTGCCGACGACGGCGCGACGCTTTTGGTGGTGTTGAATGGGATGAGAGTTCTTCGATCAAGGCTCTAGTTTTTTCAAATCATGTCTTGACACTCCTTTACGGTTTTGGTATACTGCTTTCCCGCTTCACAGTTTGACGAGCTCGTCCACATCTCCACACATGAAAGGATTCCCATGCAGTATGATCCGATAACCAGCCTTGCTTCGATAAAATCGGAGTTGGAAGACATTTGGATGAAGCTTGACCTGGTGTACGCAGGTCTTGAACCCGCGCGATGGTCGCAAAAATTCGGAAAGACGTGGATCTACGCGGACCAGCCGTATCATCTGGCGTACTTTGACCAACTCCTTATCCCCTACATTTCAAAGGGGCGCGGAGTACCCAAGGAAGAGCAAATTCTTTATCGGACGCTTCGCGAACTGAATGAGTGGAACGCGCGGCAATTTGCAAAGCGGCCGCCGGAGCAGACAGTAGCGCAGTCGATGGAGCAAATGCGTGCTGCCCGGGAGACTATCCGCAAATTGATGTCGAAAATGTCTGAAAAGGATCTCGATGGTCCGGCTTGGATGCCGCTCTTTGGCGGGTGGGCAACTGTACGCGAGCATTTGCACGCCATTCTCCTCCATACCGTCGCCGAGTATGTAAAATTATGGATTCGCACGGATCAACGCAGTCCGGGTGTGAGCCCTTCGGGTATGCATTTGCGTCTCGATTTCATGATGAACTTCATGAGTCTGACTCTTGACAAGGCAGCGGCGGCGAACAAGAAGTTCACGATGGTTTGGAATTTTGTCGGACCAGGCGGCGGTGCATGGACTTTCCGAGTTGTTGATGGCTCGTGCGCTGTTAATGAAGAATTGGTGCCCGCGCCGGACTTGATGATTACGCTTAAACCCGAAACACTTCAGAAAATTGCGGCAAAAATGGAACCGCCGCCTCTGTTGATGCTCAAGCGGGAAATGAAGGTCAAAGGACTGTTCGCAATGGGAGCATTCGCCAAACTCTTTCCTGAGCCAAAACCGGATCAAGTAATCCAGATCGGTTCTAACGGAGCGGTCCTCGGTTAGGCTGCTTGAAGGGACCTCCGCCGTCTCGCGATGGGTTCCGCCGCATGATCTTCGTCAAAGAGGCGGAGTCCAGCGTGTCAGTATTTCTTCGCGATATTACGGATTCATGTTTCATTACTGCATTGCCTTTGCCTGGACGATGGTTTTCTTCCTCGTTCTGAGCACACATACTGGAGCGGACACATTTCGATGGATCGAAAGTGCCGTCTTTAGAAAAGAAACGGGGGGTGGAGTTTGGCTCTTCTTCATTCAACGAGAATCTGCCAGAAGAAGTGAGAGATTTTTCATCAAAGCTAACTGCGGGCTGCGTGTGAGTGACATGACGCAGTGACTCAACTCAATGGCTCCCTATGCCACCTCCCATGAGATGAACAATGACAAACAGCAGAATAAGTAAGATGAACGCCGCGAGGACATACAGTCCCCATGATTTCCTGTTCGCCGGTCTTTCGGTATTCTCTCCACCCTGTTTACGCAATCCGTGGGCGGTCATGCCCCACGGTTTGTACACTGATAGTATCGTCGTGGCGAGAAGGAGCAGCAAGGCGGCAGCTGCATCGGCCACAAGTTGCACTCGCAATCCAAGGAGCTCCGTGTTCGAGATCAACCTCTCAGACGCCACTCCCGCCATGTAGCTGATTGGCTGCGTGTGTGCCAGCAGGAGAATAGTGCCGACAATCGTGAGAAGAAATTTTACCAGGATCCAGTAATGTTTGAACAGGCCCCATTGCGTGCCGAGAGACTGGATGAGACCGGTTAGCAGGGCTCCGATATTTGACGGAACGATGACAAACCAGACGCTCAAGCCCATCGCCAGATATGCAGCGCGGACAATTTGGGCGTCCTCGCTTGTCAGTCCGGCTATGGCGTGAGCCAGGAACACAGCCACCGCTCCAAGCCAGCCAACGGAAAAAATGATATGAGCTGTTAGCACGAACCTGCGCAAACGAGGGGTCATTGTCATAAGTTACCCGCTTTCAATATGTTGGTTTCACCGCAATTTTGCCTCGCACCGATACTTGTAAAACGAACTTGAGAGAATCATATTGTAATCGAATAATCATTGAATCCACTCTCTCCAGCGCGCCTTGAATCGCGGCTAAGATCCTTGGATAGGGATTACGGCAAAGGGCGTTGGTAAAACAGGTAGTGACCTCACCCCCAACGCAAATCAATTTAATGTTCCTTCTCCTAAAGCTTTGATGACGCAATGTAAGGAGAGTGCGTGATAGATTTCTGAAAATACGATGGCGGAGTTCATTCGGAAAAAAAGAAAAAACTCATACACCTCAGGATTGAGCTGTGGAGTGAATCCCCTCCCCCCTGCGCTCTTGCCATCGCCTCGGGACCCGTTAAGAGCGAAACATCACCACCAAAAGCAAAAGATCATTGGTGTCATAGATTTCTTAGAAATTGCAGTGAATGAGGATTTCAGAAGTCTTTAAAGTACTTCGCTGGACTTTGGTTGACGACTCCCCACGGGTCTACCGACCCGTAGGGTTCTAGACGACTCGTCGAGAAGTCTATTAGGCCATTTTAGAGTTCTGAAATTCAAGATAAATTCTTAGTGAAATTTCCGAAGCCCTGGAGCACTCAAACCGATACAGGATTCATTCGTGAATCATGGCATCGGAATGTCCATGGCCGAAAATCCAAAATTCGCCCGTGCAGCGCTCCTCGCTCCGGCCATTCTTGCTGTGCATGTGTTGGAAGAAGCGCCCGGTTTCGTAGAATGGTTTAACAGCCTTGTGGCGCGTGGAATCTCGCAGCCCCTTTTTCTCTCCGTCAATGCCGTCGCGTTCATCATCACCCTCGTACTTGCCGTGATGGTCGTCGTAACGCGCGAACGATTCGCAACCATACTTATGATCTCATGGCTCGGGTTTCTGATGATGGCAAACGCGGTGTTCCACATCGTGGCGACCGTTGTTCATGCGAGATATTGTCCGGGCGTCCTCACAGCGGCCCTTTTTTACCTTCCTTATTTTAGTTGGTTCGTTTGGGTGGCTGTCCGGAAACTTAGGGTTCGAGTGCCCGAAGCATTAGCGTCTGCGTTTGCGGGGTCGGTCCCTATGGCACTTCACGGATACCTGATCATCTTTCGCGGCGACAGATTATTCTGATTAGAACCTATGAGACTGCTTTCTTTTCTTGCAAGCAGGTTTTACACGAAGAACGAGCAAAAATCTACGTTGTGATTTCAAAGTGAAGTCATTTTCTCAACGCATTTTCAAACTTGGGATTAACCCCTGTGTCAATGTTCCACAAGGGGTTCTTGAAGATCTCATCAAGAAGGCGGGCGCGAACAGTGGTCCAATCCCCGTGCGCGGGAAATTGAACGGAAAGAGATTCACACAAACCGTCGTGAAGTATCAAGGCGCATGGAGACTCTATCTGAACACAAAAATGAGGGTTGCCGCGGACGTCGATGAGGGAGATAAGGCCAAAGTCGAAATCGCGTTCGACCCCACACCACGAGTTGTTCCCATGCATCCCCTCTTGCGGCGAACTTTGAGCAAAAACAAGAACGCCAGAAATGCGTTCGAGAAGCTTTCTCCTTCTCGTCAAAAGGAAATCCTGAGATATCTTCACTCCCTGAAAACACACGAATCGGTCATTCGGAACGTCCAAAATATCATTGTGTTGCTCATGGGGAGAGAGAGCCGAAAGGATTGAAATTCTTTGCACGGGGATAACTGAACAATGATGAAACCAACGCTGACGACGAATCGCCTGACTCTCGTGCCCGTTGAGCCACAGGATAAAAGACTGCTTCTCGACCTGCTTCGGAACAAGGCCGTCGGAAGGTTTTTGTGTGACGACCGTGAGGTCGAGGAAGAAACTGTCGATGCGTTGGTTCAGAAAAATGAATTGCTCTATTCGCAGGCGGGCGTAGGACTTTGGCTAATCGCGGACAAAATGACCGATGTCAAAATTGGATTCTGTGGGTTCTTTAAGAGCACGGACCTGGAGATCGTTTATGCCGTCCATCCTGAGTTTCAGAAAAAAGGCTATGCAACGGAGGCATCATCGAAAGCTCTCGCTTTTTTGCGGGAAGCGGGCGTTCAGGAAGACGTCTTTGCCAGGATTGATGAGGCCAATAAAGAGTCTCATAGTATTGCAGAAAAAATTGGCATGGTTCCTGCTGGCGAGGACATCAATCCTGTCACCGGTGGAAAAATGAGAGTGTACAGGTTTAGTTCTCACTAAGTAAGGAAAAAAATGATCAAAGCAATCATATTCGGTGCGACAGGGATGGTTGGCGAAGGCGTTCTTCACGAATGTCTTAGACACAACTACGTGGAATCGGTTCTCGTGATTGGGAGAAGATTGTGCGAGGTGAAACATCCAAAGTTACAGGAAGTAATACACACCAATTTTTACGATTATTCGAATATCGAAAGTCGTTTGACGGACTACAATGCATGCTTTTTTTGTCTTGGTGTCACGAGCATTGGCAAAAACGAGGATGAGTACCGTTGGCTGACGTATGACCTGACTCTTGCGGCAGCAAAGACTCTGTCCAGGTTGAATCCCGAAATGGCCTTTTGTTATGTATCTGGAACCGGGACTGACAGTTCGGAACAAGGACGCTCCATGTGGGCTCGCGTAAAGGGCAAAACGGAAAACGATGTAATGAAATTGCCGTTCAAAGCTGCGTATGCGTTCAGGCCTGGATATATCAAGCCCACCAAAGGGTTAAAACGTACACTTGTATTCGCAAAGTGGGCGGCTCCGCTTTATCCTCTCTTGAGAGCCGTCTTTGCGAACTATGTTTGTACGCTGGAGGAAGTGGGACTTTCGATGATTGAGGTGGCGCGCAACGGTTATTCAAAAAAAGTGCTGGAGTGTGAGGACATTCGCCGTGTTGCACAATTGGCACGGTAGTAAAGGAGTGTATACAAAGAAACAATGCGAAAGTGTTGGGTTTCGGCAAAGGGCGATGGTCATACAAGTTTTTGACCTCACCCCCAACGTAAATCGAGTGAACGTACCCTCTCCTAAAAACGCGAAAAGTGCATCGTAAGGAGAGGGGTCGTGGGTTCAGAAAATTGCCTGTGGCCAAGATAGTTCGGGGTTAAAGAAAAAAAGCAAAAGCTCACACCCCTCAAGATTGAGCTGTGGAATGAATCCCCTCTCTCCGACACACAAGCCATGGCTGCAGAGGGGACTGGATTGGAGTTACGGCTGAGGGCAGAGGAAATTCAATGGTTGGATCTGACATTTTGCAAGGCTTGTACCGCTTAAGAACATAGGAATTACTCATGAAATCAAAACGACGATTTAGTGACCGCATACTTGCAGAGGTGCACAAAAGCATGGTTGTGGGCATTCGAGCCGGAATGAAGCCTCATCGCATCATC
>JACPSI010000040.1 GCA_016193365.1 Ignavibacteriales bacterium | reverse complement strand
CGTCCTTGCCGCGGCGAGCAGGCAGGATGAAAAATTCTTTTCACAGTTCAAGGACAAAATTTGTATCATCGGGCCTACAACCAGATCTATCGGCGATTTTTACGCGACTCCGATGCAGGCAAGTTCACCGGGATATATTACTCACGCGAGTTTCTACGATACCATCGTGACAAATAACTTTATCCATCGTGCGTCCGGAACTCTCCAATTTATCCTCCTTCTCGTCCTGACGTTCATTATTGGCATCGTTGCTCAACTAAGTCAAACCCGCATCGGCGTAAGTGTCTCGCTCGCCATCATAACGCTGTACATTCTTTTTGCGTACTTCTCCTTTGCCTCCGCCAACACATGGTATAATGTCGTGGAACCGCTGTTCGCAACCATTGTGTGTTTTGGTTCCACCGTTGCCTACCGCGCCGCGACTGAAGGCAAGCAAAAGAAGATGATCACAGGAATGTTCGAGCGTTATGTCGACAAAACCGTCGTGCAGAATCTCATTAGTAATCCTGCCATGCTGCGACTGGGCGGCGAGACTCGGGAAATTACGCTCCTTTTCTCCGACATCAAGGGCTTCACCACGATATCTGAAAAAATTCCTCCCGAAGTTCTCGTCAAGCTGCTCAACTCCTACCTTACAGAGATGACCAACATCATCATGCGGAATCGCGGGACGGTTGACAAGTTTATCGGAGACGCCATTATGGCATTTTGGGGGGCACCATTGCCGGATGAAAACGCCGCCTATAACGCATGTGTTTCGGCCCTCGAAATGCAGGACCGACTCGACAAACTCCAGACAAAAATTCGAAAATACGGCGACATCGAAATCCGCCAGCGGGTCGGGCTCAATACCGGCGTTTGTATCGTTGGAAATATGGGCTCGGAATCAAAGTTCAACTATACGGCAATGGGAGACCCGGTCAACCTTGCATCACGTCTTGAAGGCACCAACAAACAATACGGAACGGCGATCCTGATCAGTGAATTCACACACTCTCTCGTACCAAAGAAAATCGTTGCACGGGAGGTCGACCGTGTTCAAGTTGTTGGCAAAACCGAACCGGTAAGAATCTATGAACTGATCCAGTTAGCGGATAAACCTGTCTCCACGAACGTCAAGCAGTTTCTTGAAGCCTTCCAGGAGGGAGTCAAATGTTACCAGTCGCGCAAATGGGACGAAGGAATTGCTTACATGGAGCATGCCATGGGCTTTGTGCCAAACGACCCTGTGTGCCAGATTTATATTGAAAGAATGAAACTGTTCCAGATTCATCCCCCCGAGCCCAACTGGAACGGTGTCTTTGTGCTCGCGACAAAATAGAACTTCAACATTCTCTACAGTCTACGACTCGTAGAGTGGTAGACACTATTCGACGTTGAATATTTATTATTCAACTTCGACCCCACCTAACGGAGGCTCTATGACCAAAAAGTTCATTTACTCCGCCATTGTTGGCGGTATCATCTTTTTTATTTGGGGAGGCATTTCCCATTCGTTGCTCCCCTTCTATAACAATACCTTTAACGCTTTCACAAACGAGGATGAAGTCGCGCGGGTGATTTCGGCGAACGCACCTGCGTCAGGCATGTATTTTATGCCATGGATGCCCATGGGCGCGAGTCAACCGGACAGCTCTGCAATGGCGAAAATGCAGGACCGCCTCATGAACGGACCTTTCCTGTTTGGTGCAGTGAGAGTGAGCTCTCTGGGTTCTTACCCGATGCTTTTTGCCGTTGAACTAGTCAACGATATTCTCATTGCATTGCTTGTAACTGTTGTACTTGTCAACCTGCGAAACTCATCCTTTCGAAACAAGGTCCTTACGGCCGAAGGCGTCGCACTCGTTGTGTTCTTCACGAGAGTAACGCGTGACTGGAATTGGTACTCCTTCAGCACGTCATATTCTCTTGTCACCGGCGTTGACCTGTTGATAGGATTTTTCCTCCTCGCGTTTATCGTTTCCCGTTTCTTCCCGGTACAACAACAGGTTCAATGACGCTGAAGTAACTGATAGGGTTATGCAAACTGACAATGCCGCGCGGCCTCAGACCCCGGAAAAAGAGAGAATAGCCAAGTATATCCAGGCTGCCGTCATAGCGTCTCATGGCAGGGCCTACGATGAGGCTCTTCGCCAGATCGATGAAGCCCTCTCGCTCGACCCCCAGCACGCGTACGCGCGGTCCTTCAAAAGGAGGATTCTGTCCGAGCTTGAAATCTCGAAGATCAAGGAAGGGACTGCTTCCCCGGAAAGAACGATTGAGAAGACTTCCGAGCTCCTTTCCAGGGCGGAACAATTTATTCAGAGCAAGCACTACCAGCTTGCGCTTCAAGAAGTCCTGAAAGTTCGTGAGATCGACCCGCAAAACTTCTACGCCGGCTCATACCTCGAAAGGATCAATGAGCTCATTGCCCAGGAAGGAAACGCGCCTCACACTCCTCAACCGGAGCCACCCCAGCAGACGACGGCTGCGGACATTATTGAATTCGAACCAACGACCGGCCCCCACGAATCCCACCTTATGATGTACACGGAACTTCTGAAGGAGTTCTGGTTTGACGGAGCTTTGAAGGAAGAGGAAATCGCCGAGTTGAAGAAAGTGAGGGAGATTTTTCACATTTCTGCCGAAGAACATGGGCAACTTGAACGGCTGGTTCAAATCGACGCCTACGTTGAAGCCCTTCGGATTGCCCTGAGCGACGGGGAACTGAGCACAAATGAAGAAAAAGTGCTTGAAATCATGCGCCAGAAGTACGGAATTTCAATGCAAGAACACATGAGCGCCGAGGCCAAACTCTTGTGGGCGAAAACCCACGCAAAAACAAAAGGGTCAATCCTCGTCGTGGAAGATGAAGCTTCTCTTCTCAAACCGCTTGCGCTTCAACTTCGCAAGCACGGCTATGATGTGCTCACTGCTGAAAGCGTGGAATCTGCGCTTGACATTCTTAAACAAAATACGCCAGCCATCATTCTTTCCGATTTGATGTTTCCCGGCGGGCTCACGGGCCTTCAGTTTTACGAGCTCGTCCGGAAAACACCGCAACTGAGGCAGGTTCCCTTTTTGCTCATGAGCGGAATCAAGGACGAATTCATTGTCCGTGCAGGCATGAGAATGGGAGTGGATAATTTCATTGCGAAGCCTTTTAAGCTGGAGGATCTTCTTGCGGTGATTGAGGGAAAGCTTAGAGCGTAGAAGTGTCCTCCCTTCCGTAAACTAAATAGTGGCCGTCCAAAAAGTACTTTTGACCCGTTGTGCCACTTCAAAAGTTGTTGATTTCAAATAGAGCAAATTTTCTATAATTTCATCTCATCGGGGCGTGGCTCAGCCTGGCTAGAGCGCTTGGTTCGGGACCAAGAGGTCGCCGGTTCGAATCCGGCCGCCCCGACAAAGGTTAGGAGTTCTCAGCCGAAGGCTGATCCGCCTTTGGCGGAGAATCTCCCCGCCCCGACTTCAGTTTAACTCTTCCCATTTTCCCCTCAGCTGGTCAACAGTTTCATTCAAATCTTCCCTTCCTTTAATCCAACGGATCCTCTTATCCGCCCGAAACCACGTGAGCTGCCGTTTCGCCAATCGTCGCGTGTTTTGCTTGATCAAATCGACCACCTCCGCTGCATTGAGTTCTCCGCTGAGATGCTGAAGGAGTTCTCTGTACCCCACTGTGTTCATCGCATTATACCGAGAATCAAAGCCGCGACCAAGCAACCCGCGAACCTCCTCCACGAATCCTTGCCTCATCATGTCCTCGACGCGATCATTGATCTTCTGATAAAGGGATTCCCTTTCCCACATGATTGCAAACTGCGCAACACGAAACTGCTGCGTTTTTCTTGCTTCGTGATGCAATCGGGAAATTGGGATTCCCGTGATGTAATACACCTCCAGCGCTCGAATAATTCTCCTTGGTTTCGTCACATCTATATTCACTGCGGATGTCGGGTCAACTTTTTTGAGGGTTTCCAAGAGGGCACTGGGGCCATGAGTTGCGAGACGGTCTTCCAACTGCTGCCGAATTTCCGGATCTTTTCCCGGACCCTCGAACAGTCCGTCGATGAGCGCTCTTACATACAGTCCCGAACCACCGACAACGATTGGGAGCTTGTGGCGGGAGAGAACGTCGAGTACCTTCTGGCGCGCGTCCCCGCCGAATTCCCCGGCGCTGTAATCTCCGTCGGGATCGAATACGCTTATAAAATGATGAGGTACGGCCTTCAGGTCTTCAGGCGTGGGTTTTGCAGTGCCGATATCCAGGTATTTATAGACCTGCCTGGAATCTGCCGAGATAATCTCGCCATTCAAGAGCCGGGCAAGTTGAATTGAAACCGGAGTCTTTGCCGAAGCGGTTGGCCCAACGATTGCCAGAACTGTAGGGACCGAAGACATGAAAAACCTGGCAGATTGTTATTGGCAACTTGTCACGGTACACGTTCCCGCCGTCATCCCTGATTCCAGCCCTTTTTGCCAATGAGAGGAACAAATTTGAAACCGTGAACTTCCTTTGTTTGAAAACTGCCTCCCTCGTTCGTTATGACTCTGAGCCTTTGAAGCTCCAAATCGCCCACAGGAATGACGAGCTTTCCTCCTTCAGCTAATTGATTCAACAAGGGATCAGGAACCTGAGGAGCAGCGGCCGTGACAACAATCCCATCATACGGAGCAAATTCCGTCCAACCGACTGTTCCGTCGCCACATCGGGAGGCAATACGGTAACCTAATCTTTCTAAAAGCTTTCGCGCCTGCAGATGTAGATCCATGTGCCGCTCAATGGTAAACACGCGACATCCGAGTTCCGCCAGGATCGCCGCCTGATAACCCGACCCTGTGCCAATTTCAAGAATTTTTGAATCTTTCCTCGGCTGGAGTTCTTGCGTCATAAAAGCAACAGTGTACGGCTGGGAAATCGTCTGCGAGCTCGCGATCGGAAGTGCTGTATCGTCATACGCGCGGTTCACGAATGCCGGCAGGACAAACAAATGTCGCTCAACCTTCATCATTGCCGAGAGAATGCGTTCATCCGTGATTCCCCGCTCTTTCAAAAGAGAAAGCATCTCATTCCTGTCATCTTCCCGTCGTCCCATTAATACTCCTGCAGAAGGACTTTCACAAATTTAACAGTGGTCTCCCAATTCTTTATTTTGCTTTTTTCATTGGTGTAGATCGTCTCAATTGGGACGGATTCTATGCGGAATCCTTTCCTGGCGGCCTTGAGAAGAAATTCAGTCTCGGCCTCGTACCCCGAGCTCTGCAGCGACACCGTCTCGATCACGTCCCGCGCGATGTACCGATAGCCGCATTGGCTGTCTTTGATGGTGATCCCCGTTCGCAGCGAAACGAGCTTCGAAGTAATCAGGTTGGAGAGCATGCGATGAGCCGGCATTCCTGTTCCAAAGACTTTTCTCCAGCCAATCACGAGGTCGGCGTCCGTGAGAGCTTGCTGTTCGGCGAACGACGGCAAATGTTCCGGGGCATGTTGGAGGTCCGCATCCATGGTGGCAACAAAAGGAAAATCGGAATGAAGGAATTCATCGAATGCTGTTTGAAGCGCCTTTCCCTTGCCGAGATTTCGGTGATGCCGAAGCACGCGGACACGCTCACGGCTGCTGAGCTCGGCCGTTTCATCCTCAGACCCGTCGTCAACGAGAATAATCTGGTCGTGCCCGACAAACCTCAACAGTCGTGAAAGCAGGTCTGTGATCGTCTTCGACGCGTTGAAGGCGGGAATAACAACTGCAGTCGAGCGAAGGCGTCTATCCAAACTGTGGAACCGATGACATGGCATGCCGGGGTTTCAGAGCGTCGCTGACCCGAGCCACTCGCTTCATTTCCTTCAAGTCATGAACGCGAAGGACGTGCGCTCCGTTCAGGATACAGGCTGTCACTGCCGCAGCCGTTCCTTCAAGTCGCTCCGTGACCGGCAAATCGAGAATCATACCAATGAAAGACTTCCTTGAGGGCCCCACGAGAAGCGGTGCTTCGAGAAAGTTGAAATCCGAAAGTCTCCGAATCAATTCAAGGTTATGTTCAAGAGTTTTTCCAAACCCGATTCCGGGATCCACCATGATCTGTCGGATACCGGCTTGAAGGGCTACCTCTCGCTGGCTTTGGAGGAACTGTCCAACTTCCAGGACAACATCCCTGTATTCAGGATTCTGCTGCATGGTCTTTGGAGTTCCCCTCATATGCATAATGATTAGCGTCGCGCCATGCCGGGCCACGGTTTCAGCCAAATGGGAGTCGAACGTCAAGCCGCTAATATTGTTGACAATCGTTGCACCTGCGCTCAGCGCCGCGCTTGCGACAGCCGATTTGTACGTGTCGACGGAAATCGGGACATCTGTGTGTT
>JACPSI010000021.1 GCA_016193365.1 Ignavibacteriales bacterium | reverse complement strand
ACGCTTTCTCGATTTTTCCCTTGGGCTTCGGATACACACTGTCCGGCACTTCCGTGAGTTTGAACAGAATATAAGGGGTCAGCGCCTGTCCCGACCGCAGCAATCCGAGCATCTCGGTGTGCCATCCGCCGTCGTTTCCCTGGTGTTGCCAGAGAAAATCGCAGGCTTTTGTCAGGATAATTTCTGAGGGTGACTTCTCGCGGTCTGTTCCGCAATGAAGCGAAATGAGCGCAACAATGAAAACGACTAAGCGTTTTCGTGGCAATGAATTTATCACGTTGAAGCACCTTTTAATGATTTGTCAAATTGCAAAAGCGACACACCCCTGCAAGAATATTCTGAAAATGAATCCCCTCTCACCTCACTCAGCCCAACGCTTCAGAGGGAACTTTAAGAAGAATGAAACACCATCAAAAAACTCGGTTTAATCTGTCCCCTCTCGAGCGCGAGAAAGTGCGGGGCGAGAGGGGAGTTAAGGGTGTGAAATCAAGGGCAATGGCCAAACCATTGAAATATTGGATAGTAGGTCGGCATTAATGCCGACCTACCAGCACGTATTACGAACCACGCTTCCTTTGCTGCTCGCTCACGAGCACATCCGCATCGCGGTCTGCGGTGAGTGTCATGACAACGGCGGAGGTGCAAAACACGGGACTGGTAATGCAATGATGCCCTGTCCAGCTGCCGTTGCCTTCCTGGATTTTTTCAAGACGACGGCTCATGCTTTTATACCAGCTGTTGTATTCGGAATCCTTCGTTATCACCATAGATTCAGCGGTCATCATGTAGCTGAGGTATTCTTCGCCGCCGTTGTTGCCGAAGCCTGACATCACGGCCTCATCATTCAGCATTCTTTGTGCGGTTTTGTTTTGCTTGTGAGCATCGGCAAGCCGTTGCGCATCTTTTTCAGAGTGGCCGGCAACGACAAGGCTTTCTTTGCTCACCGCTGCGTCTCCACTCAAGAGGCCCTTCTTCTTTGCTTCTTCAATGCTTTGCTCTGCATCGCGCGCTTCGGCGGCTGTTGCCCTTTGGTTGCTCGTGATGGAATATAATGATATTCCTGCAGCACTCTCTGTCCGAACTGCTCCGGTTTTGAGGTCGATATTACTTTTTTGATAATCCCGGGAACGGTTGAGCACTGCATCATCAACTTTCAATCCCGCTCCCTGAGCAGCTTCCAGAGCCGAATTCGCCATCGACGATTGCAGGACTCCAGCCCATCCTCCCCCCGACCAGCTGCCATCCGAAGCCTGCCCACGCTCGATTTTTCTCAGGCATTTCTCCAACGCTCCTTTAACGCGGTTATTAAGCTTTGAATCTTCCGTCGTATGGCGAAGGATTCTGGAGAAGAACTGCGCGCAGAATGTGACGTCGATATTCTGGCCCATCTTTGCCTGCGGCTGAGTCCCTGTAAGCGTCGTTATGTTCGTTCCTTTATCTGGCGACGCTTCAATGATCTCGAGCAAATACGAAAGTGCTTTGGACACGTTACGCGAATATTGTCCTTCTTCCAGCGTATTGCCTGCTCTCAGAAGCGCCATCGCAGAAAACGCCGTTGTTGCGGGGTCGATTTGCACGGCTCGTGGATCCCGAATTTCCTGTCGCGAGTGACTGCCGGCTCCCCACCCGCCGTTTTCAAATTGAGCGGCCGCAAGCCACGCCAGGCTTTTCTTCAGAAATTCAGGAACCGGCCTGACATCCGCAGGTTTCCTCACAGGGATTACGCCAAGGCTCGTGACTGCAGCCAGCAGAACGAACGACATCTTGAAAGAACTCATAAAAACCTCCGTATGGTAGCAAAAAAATGGTTGTGTATGAAAAAGTCATTTGGTATTTATATGCTGGATAGTTAAAAGGTAAATGTCCTTTTTCCAAACCACGTGTGGTGGCTTATGCCTTTGCGCACAATGATTGAATACGGCAGAAAGATTACCTCGGTAAACGAGACACCGGCTGCATCTTTGCTGGTCAGACTTATCGTCGGCTGTGTGTTTCTTTCGGAGGGAATTCAGAAGTTTTTGTTTTCTGATTCGCTTGGCGTGGGGAGATTCATCAAAATCGGCATTCCTGCTCCGGAGATCATGGCTCCCTTTGTTGGCATTGTAGAAATTGTGTGTGGAACGCTTGTACTCGTCGGTTTCTTCACGCGGCTCGCCGCGATTCCCCTCATCTTCAATATGCTCGTCGCAATTGCCGCGACAAAGGTTCCGATCTTTCTGGAAAGAGGTTTCTGGGTAATGGCGCACGAATCGCGCACCGATTGGTCGATGCTGCTTGGGTCGCTGTTTTTGGCTCTTGTCGGCGCTGGTCGATGGTCCCTCGACGGCATGAATTTAGTAAAAAACGCCGGCCGCTCTTGAATCTTGGATTTCTCTAATCCATTCCCTACTTTATCGACGAATTCTTTCTCAACATCTGACAGGAAAATAGCATGAACATCGTTCGCCATATTCTAGCCTTTCTCTTTTTAGCTGCATTTCTTTCCACGGTTTCCGCACAACAAACAAACGACGCGAAAACAAATGACGCGCTTGTCGCCAAGGCCCGCGCGATTCACGAGCACATCATTACACTCGACACTCACAACGATATCTCCTTCAATTTTGCGACAGAAAAAGACGACCCCGGAAAAGTCGAAAATACGCGGCAAGTAACCCTTCCGAAAATGAAGGAAGGCGGCTTGAAGGTGGGCTTCTTTATCGTATATGTCGGACAAGGAGAGCGGACGCCGGCTGGTTACGACACTGCCTATGCAATGGCCATCAAGAAGTTCGACGCGATTCATCGAATGGCTGAACAGATGTACCCTGACCAGATCGAAATTGCCTACACCGCCGACGATGTTACAAGGATTGTCAAGAGCGGAAAGCTCGTGGCTTGTATTGGAATCGAGAACGGTTGGCCGGTTGGCAAGGATCTAAAGAAACTGAAGGAATTCCACGACCGCGGCGGGCGGTACATCACATTAGCGCACAACCGCCATAACGACATCTGTGATTCGGCAAACCCGGGAGAAGGTGAGGCGGAAGCAGAACATGGCGGCGTGAGCGAATTTGGCAAGCAGGTTATCGCTGAAATGAATCGGCTCGGCATCATGGTCGATATTTCGCATGTTTCGAAGAAATCAGCTTTAGATGCGATTGCTCTTTCCAGGGCGCCCGTCATTGCCTCACATTCTGGCGCTCGAGCTGTTAACGACAACGCGCGTAACCTTGACGATGAGACACTCCTTGCACTCGGGAAAAACGGCGGCGTAGTGCAATGTGTGGCATTGGGAGACTTTGTCAAAACGCGGCCGGTTCCGCCGGAGCGTCAGGAAGCCATAGCGGCGTTACGAAAAGAATTCGGCCTGCCCGAGGGGCGGGGAGGCTTCCGTCGTGCAATGCAAAACTTTACCGAAGAACAAATTGCGAAATTCCGGGAGCGCATGAGGGAAATCGACGCGAAATATCCCATGGAGCCGGTCACGGTAGCAGATTTTGTCAATCACATCGACCACGCGGTGAAACTGATCGGTGTTGACCATGTCGGCATCAGCTCCGATTTTGATGGTGGCGGGGGAATTCAGGGCTGGAATAATGCTGCGGAAACGTTCAACGTCACTCTTGAGCTCGTCCGGCGCGGGTATTCAGAGCAGGATATTTTCGATCTCTGGGGCGGAAACCTGTTGCGCGTGTGGAAGGAAGTCGAAAAATCAGCTGCCCAGCTTCAGAAAAAGATGTGACGAGGCACCTGAGCGATGCCCCGTGAAATCTCTGCGGGAGCGATTATTGTCCGAAAAACTCCTGAAGGGCACAAGTATTTGCTCCTACACTATGAGCTCGGACACTGGGAATTCGCCAAGGGCCACATCGAGCCGGGAGAAGATGAACGGGAAACTGTGAAGAGGGAAGTGGCTGAAGAAACAGGAATCACCGATATCCTTTTCGTTGATGGCTTCCGTGAGACGATCCGATATTTTTTTAGATGGAAGGAAAGCAGGATATTCAAAATCGTTGTTTTCTTTCTCGTTCAAACTTCCCAGGAAGTGGTAAAACTTTCGGACGAGCATATCGGATACGAGTGGCTATCGTATGACGACGCTCTGAAACGTCTCAAGTTTAAAAACAGCAAAACGATTCTTGAAAAAGCCAAAGAGTTACTACTGAAGCGCGGGTAGCTTGTTTTTTTGGCTTCAGGACATTACTTTCGAAAAGTTGACAGGAGGACTCATGGACAGATATCTCATCATTTCCCCCCATACGGGAGAAGATTGCGCGAAAGTTGTGAAGCAGGTTGAGGCGATGGGCTATATTACTCATTTTGACTGGGGGTGCAAAGACGGCGACCACACGGCCTGGGCAATCATTGAAGCGGATGGAAAAGCGGAAGCTCTGCTTTCCGTACCGTCATCAGTTCGTCATACGGCGCGGGCGGTGAAGCTCGTAAAGTTCAGCCCGAAGGACGCGGAAGAAAACCAGCACAACAACCCTAGTTGAACTCACCACCTGTTTTAACGACTTATGTAATCGACTGCACTTTCCAGAATCCGTAGGCGAGAACCAGCCATCCTGCGAGGAATGCAACTCCGCCGATGGGAGTCACCGGGCCCAGCCATGTCATTCCCATCACGGCCATCGCGTAGAGGCTTCCAGAAAACATCACGATACCGGCAACAAACAGCCATCCCGCAACGGCAAACTGACGGCGGGCATAAATACCAAGCGCATAGCCGACGACAAACAACGCAAGCGAATGATACATCTGGTAGCGAACGCCTGTCTCAAATGCGGAGAGCATTTCACTTGTGATCTGAGGCTTCAGCGTGTGTGCGCCAAAAGCGCCGAGTGCAACTGAAAAAAATCCGCCGACGGAGCCAAGAAGAAAGAATGTGCGGGACTTCATGATTTCCTGTGGACCATCGTTGTGGAAGCCTGATGTGTTGGCATAACAACGAGTTGCGCAACTTGCACGTGTACCGGCCGGGTCGCGCAAAATACGACTGCTTCCGCAACATCTTCTGGCTTGAGAGGTTGAAACCCCTGGTACACTGGCTTTGCACGTTCCGCATCGCCGCGGTAGCGAACGAGGCTAAACTCAGTTTCCACCAAACCGGGGTCAACCGTGCAAATACGGATAGCGGTGTCCACAAGCTCCATTCTTAGACTATCTGTCAACGAATCGACCGCTGCCTTGGTGGCGGAGTAGACGTTCCCTTTCGGATACGGTTGAAAACCCGCGATCGATCCAATGTTGATCACCATACCGCTGTTACGTTTGACCATGCCGGGCAGCACTGCGCGAGTTACATAGAGTAAACCCTTGATGTTTGTGTCGATCATTTCTTCCCAATCCTCAACCTTTGCCTCGTGAACTCTATCAAGCCCACGACTGAGTCCGGCATTATTAACCAGCACGTCGATCGTCTTCCATTCGGACGGCAGGTTATTGATGGTTTTCTCGACAGCTTCCTTGTCGCGAACATCAAGTTCAAGAATGTACGATTCGGTTCCATGTTTCTTCTGCAGATCTTTGATCAATTGATCAAGACGATCTTTCCGACGTGCCGCAACGATCAGTCGCGTGCCGTGCTCTGCAAATTTCCTCGCGCACGCAAGTCCGATGCCGCTGCTCGCGCCAGTGATGAGGACGATTTTGTTATTCATCTGACCTTGTCAAGGTTTTATCGTTTAGTCCCGACCTTGACAAGGTTAACAGGTCTGCAAATCATTTTTACAGGTTTAACCTTATTACGGTCATAGGTTTGCATGGGTAACCTTGTCAAAGTCCTGAGAATTCTTGATAACCTTGACAAGGTCATTGGATCCAAGCATTAGATTCGTCCTCCAAGAATTTTCCACTTATCAACGACCTCATCCTGTTGAACAACGTAATATTTCTGGAAATTCGGAACGGTCAGGCACGAGTGATTCTCCAAAATTCGGACACGGTCTCCCACATTAAATTTCCCTTCGATTTCCTCGATACCATGAGCAATGACTTTACCATGTTCCTGAGATAGCCCTCGCACATGCACGTGCGCGTGCAGGCGTTTGCGCTCGTAATTCTCGTAAATCGTGCCCATATCCATGTCGTTTTTCAGGTGAGTCGGACCCAAGTCTTTTGAAAGCGCCAACGCCCCCGCATCGGTGACAAAATGAGAAGCTCCCGGCTGATGGGAAATCACACTCGCTAATACCGTGACAGCACAATCCTCGGCGCCGCACACACCGAGGGCAACCATGGTATAGTCATGGAAACAATAGTTCCCCGGACGAATTTCATCAATGCCGTCAAGTTTGTCTATTACCGTCATCGAGGGTGTGGAACCGATGCTGATGGCGGGGACGGGAATTTTTTTTGCGCGCATCCGCCCGGCAAACTCAAGCATCACGTCGCGCTCTTGGTGAGCAACTTTGAGAATCCCTTCTCTTGTTCTCGCATGATAGGAATGTCCGGCGTGTGTGAGAATTCCGTCGAATGCCAGAACCTTCGACTCAGCAAGCGATTCTGTGAGTTCTTCTGCAAGTTTCGAATTTGGGTCGACGCCCGCTCGATGATTGCCACAGTCGACTTTCAGCCAGACATGAATTTTTTTCCCATTTGTCCGCGCAATTTTGTCGAGATGTCCTTTAGCCTCTTTGCCGTCGACCAGCACTCGCAGCGTCACCTTCTCCGCGAGCTCTGACACCTTGATTGCGTAGACAGGCGGGAGAGGAAAAGCCCACGTTATGTCGTCGAACCCGTTTGCCGCAAATTGCTCCGCTTCGTAAAATGTTGAAACTGTTATTCCCTTCGCCCCAAGCGTAAGCTGTTTTTTGCCGATTTCAATGCATTTGTGCGTCTTGATGTGCGGCCGGAGAGCAACCTTGAGCCTATCTGCGCGCTCTTGCATGTGTCGCAAGTTGCGCTGAAGGATATCGAGGTCGAGCAGGAGCGCTGGTGTAGGGAGTTGGCTGATGTGCATCGAGTATGGTAGTTTCTTGTAGGAATTTGAAATCCCTACATTCCAATAGATTCAATATTCAATCAAACGTCGAAGGGTCTCTTTCAACCTGCTCTTTGCCAAAAACTGTTTTTCCAGTTCAATGTTGAACGGCACCGGCGTGTCCGGAGAGCCGAGCCTCATCACTGGAGCGTCAAGATACTGAAAACAATGTTCACTAATTGAGGATGCTACTTCTGCTCCAAAGCCGCCAGTGATAGTGTCCTCGTGTAAGACAAGACATTTTCCTGTTTTTTCAACGGAAGCAAAAACCATTTCTTTGTCCCACGGAAGTAGTGTGCGCAAGTCGATAATTTCCATGTTCCAATCCGAGAATTCTGCTGCGAATTCCTGCGCCCAGTGAACCGCCCATCCATACGTAATAATAGAAACCTCATTGCCTTCCCGAACGACGCGGCCTTTGCCCAGGGGCAGGTTGTAATAATCGTCCGGCACGAGGCCTTCAACGCTGCGATACAGGTATTTATGCTCGAAGTAAAGCACCGGGTTCGGGTCCAACAAACTGGTCGTCATTAAGCCTTTGGCATCGATTGGCGTAGACGGATATACGACTTTCAGTCCCGGCACGTGAGTGAACCACGCCTCATTGCTCTGTGAGTGAAACGGTCCAGCACCAACCCCGGCTCCCGTCGGCATTCTGACAACAACGTTAACACTTTGATTCCATCTCCAGTGTGTTTTCGCCAGGTTGTTGACGATCTGGTT
>JACPSI010000024.1 GCA_016193365.1 Ignavibacteriales bacterium | reverse complement strand
CCGGCCCGACGCCGCGCTTTGTTTCGCACTTCGTCCCGGTAGGTACAAACGATTCGACTCCGTTGAACTCCATGGATACCTCGCCGCTTGTGACATGGATGGTCCCGTTTCCAGCATCGTTGACGAACAAATCATAGACGCAGCCGAGGTCAACCGCCGTGGCGGACGGAGTTTCAACAATAAAAATGCGCGGCGGAGAGTAAACGCTCGCCTTCATGTGTCCACGAAGCATTTCCAGCCTGTGTTCTGTTTCTCGTGTAACCAGAAGCCGGAGCTTGGAGTTGGGCCCAATCTGCGCATTGCCGATGTCGGCGATGGCAATCCGGGCGCGTGAAGTTTCATCGGTTTCCAGCCACTGACCGACTCCCAAGCGGCCTGTGTGTGCGACCAGGTTTTCCTCGATTGTCGGAGTTCCCTCCAAACGGGCAACCTCCCAGGATCGGTAGGAAGTTCTGGTGGTCAACAAAAATGTACCTACGGCCGCAACGAGGACAGCCGCAATCCGCACTGAAGCACGAAGGAATGATCTGGAAGCAAAGCCCTTTGGCCGTATTGCCGAGGGCAGTAGGAAAACTTTTTCCTGTTGAACACCGAGCTTTGGCTCGATCTCGTTCCAGAGGTCGCGCGCAGGCTGGAGGGTTTTGGGCAGGGACGCCGCGTCCGATATAAGCCGACTGAGCTTCTGCATTACCCGCGAACAACTTTCGCAAGATTTCAAATGTTCCGCAACTTCAGCTCGTTCAGCTTCGCTCAGTGACTGGTCGATGTAATCGTTCAGCTTCTCGAGTATCTCTTGATGTGTCATTGATTCAACCCTTCTATCAGAAGCTTTCTTGCACGGTGTAATTGAGCTTTGCTCGTTCCCACCGCAAGGCCGAGTTGTTCAGCGATTTCTTTATGCTCGTAACCCTCGATGTCATGCAAAACAAAAATTGCTCTTGCCTGGGGCGGCAGGTCCGCAATCGCCTTTTCAAGATCCATCCGACTGCCGGACGGGCTGGCGTGTTCGCCGTGGTTGATAATTGACAGGTCTTCAACGACGGTGACGCGGGCGTTTCGACGTCTCTCTGTTCGAAGGTGAACGAGGACGACGTTCACGGCAAGCCTGTGAAGCCATGAGGAGAAAGCAGCTTCTCCCCGAAAGCTCGGAAGCATTTGCCAGGCTCTTACGAACACATCCTGAGTTAACTCCCCGGCGAGCTGACTCTGTGCAAGTATTCGGACACACACTGCGTACACCCGTCCCACATTCTCACGATAAAGTTGTTCGAAAGCTTTTTTATCTCCGCGCTGAGCCATCAAAACGGTCTCCGTAAGACCCCCAACAGGTTTTGAAGAAACGTGCTTATTCACTGTAAGGGGAATGGAAACCATCCTGGATTCTGATCATCTGTAAGATACCAGGGAGAAGTGAAAGGTTTGGAGCATGAAGGAAGATTGGCAATCTCAGCAAAAACAGAAGCGTTTCCTGTTGTTTAGGTTTGAGTTCCTGCTAGTTGACGATTTCGGTCCACCCAAAAAGCCCAAAGGACTAACAACCAACTGGCATTTCCTGCGATAGCCACCATCATCATGCTGGGAGGGGGCGGGCCAAAGAGGTTTGCATAATAAATGCTTGCCAGAACAACTATAAGAAGCCAGAAGCCGACTAGGCCTTCCAGTTTCTGCTTTTCGTGGTCACGGTGTACATCACGATTCCGCAAATGAACATGACTGCTTCAACAGCAACGGTCGCTTCAAGAGAATTCCACATACCCAACCCGATTTTTGTATCGCCAAATCCAATCGGCATGTCGGGTCGATGCGTGAGGACGTCAAGAATCCAGTGGCTAAAAACGGCGAGCGCAACCATAGCCGCTCCTCGTTTGTAGTTGGTCACACTGAAGTAAATTGTCGCAAATACCGCGGAGTAGATAACGAAGGCAATAAGGCTATGTGAGTACGGATAGTGAATAAAGTTCAAAGGTGTGACGACGGTGATGCCGGGTTCAATACTTGCCTGTTCGAGGCCTACAAGAAGAAGAATGGGCCAAAGTTGGTCTACCAACTGTACGGCGACAAACAATGTTGCTAATGACGTTTGCGGCGCAGCTTTTTTTGCCGCGAGTGCGACCGCATAATGTCCGAGAAACAAGTGTTTCCTCCTCTTCCGATCAACGATGTGAGACTCGTTCAATGCTCAGGATTCGCACGGGTGGCATGAGCGCCTGACCCTCAGCACGCATCACATGGATTCTTTTCACGACTTCCATTCCCTCGAGTACTTTTCCAAAAACAGCAAATCCCTGGCCGTCAACGTGGCGTTTTCCGCCAAAATCCAGCGATGGATAATCGCCAACACAGATAAAGAACGAAGAAGTTGCGCTGTCTGGACTTGTCCGCGCCATCGAAATCGCGCCGGCAACATGACTCAGTCCGGTCGCATTTGTTCGCTCCAGAGGGATCGGCGGAAAGGAATTTCGTTCTTTCCATGGATGGACCCCTGCCTGAATGACTTCAATGGGGGCATCTTTGCGGACTTCGTTGCCTGGCCGGACGGTGCGGTAGAACGAACCGCCGTTATAAAATCCGCCGTCAACATAACGCAAAAAGTTTGACACGGTCTTCGGAGCCTTTTCGGGATAGAGTTCGACAAGAATATCGCCGACCTCTGTTTCGATGCGCACTTGCTGACTCTTCGATGTCAAAGTGATTAGACAAAAGGCTACAAAGAGGTAGTTTAATCTTTTCATGAAGTCACCTGAAAGCCGTAAGTCTTAAGGAATTCTTCATATTGTTGGTCGAGTTGATCTTTTTTGTGGTGTTCATCTTGATTCCGAATATATTTTCTGACTGTTTCAAGTGCAGATTCTGACACTGAGACGGCAATATATTCATCCTGCCATTCAAATTTGAACGGAACAATTTCATTTCATTCACCCAATGTGAGGATTCTCCCTTTATCAGTTGAGCGATCTTTGCGATTGTTTCGTTGCTTTTCATCAGAATCAATGCATGAGCATGATTAATAAACATGTTGACCAAATCTAGAGAGATATTCTTGTCCTCTGCGTTTTTCTGTATGTGCTCAAGAAGTTTTTCTCGCAAATCAGGATTGATGAGCGGTTCCCGATTTTTGGTGGTCCAAATCAAATGCACCCAAATTCTGACAAATGGCATTGGTTGCTCCTTCTTGATTGCTCGATTGTTGTGCCACGACTTTTGCGCCAAAGGCGCATCAGCCTATGGCTGAAAAGTCGTGGCACAACGAGAAACACTATCAATCAGCCTCAAATAGACTTTCCTTCCAGTTCTTCAACTGTTTTAGGCCAATCATCCCTGAGAAGTCGCGAAAGTGATCGGTCCGCGAGGATTTTTCCGCCTGTTTGACATCTCGGGCAGTAGTTGCACTCGTTTTCTGTGTAAACGATTCGTTGGACTTTCATTGCGCACACGGGGCATGGCTTACCAAATTTTCCGTGCACTGTCATTTCTTCATGAAATGCAGTGACCTTCTCTGGAAAATCTTTCCCTGCTTTCGCTCTGAGCCTTTCGATCCATTCCCCCATCGTCTCTCGTGCAGCGTAAAAAAGGCGTGAGATTTCCACGTCCTCGATCTTGGTAGTGAGAAGCAGAGGCGACAATTTAGCCCGATGCAAAATCTCGTCGGAGTACGCGTTCCCGATGCCGCTGAATAATCGGGGGTCGGTCAACGATCGTTTGAGCGTGTGGTTCTCTTTGAGTAACGCCGACCGAAATTCACCGAGGGAGGATTCGAAGATTTCCACACCTGAGCGGCGAAATCGCGTTAAGGATTCCTCGCCTCGTACAAGATGCAATGAGGCCCGTTTTTTCGAGCTCGCCTCCGTCATGATGAGCGTGCCGCCAGGAAAACGAAAGGCAGCCAGGCCGACTTTTCCGGGCGGTTTTGCGCCAGGTTTCTTCCAATGGAATCTGCCGGCAATCATCAGATGGAATACCAAGAAAACGTGTCCCTCCAGTTCCCAAACAATCTGTTTGCCAATCCGGCGGATGGAAAGAACTTTTTTACCTTCAGCCACATCGATGGGAGGGTCAACGCTTCGTAGCAGAAACGGGCTTGCAAGGAGTACTCTCTGTAAAGGCTGGAAAAGAATCCGACGTTCCAGAGCCTCGACATACACCGTCACATCGGGAAGCTCAGGCATCAAACATCAAGAAAGGGTTCTCGTCGTAGAACCAATGTGAATCTCTTCTTCATTCAACTCCTCGCATTGCTTGTCTAATTCTCTGTATACACGAGCAAAATCCTGTTTGAATTTTTCGAACTTCTCCTGTGAAACCCATTCGTCGATCACCAGGTATGCGCCGTCCTCATCCGCGTACAATTCCGTTCTCAAAAAGCCTTTACCCTTCTGGAATAAACGAGCCCAAGCTCCCTCAGGGCCGTACACACGCTCGAATTCCGCCTCACGTCCCTTTTTCGGGCGAAACTTCCATATCGTAACAAATGTGGAGTCCGACAAAATGTCCTCAAAACTCAATGACGCCGAAGATCCAGTCTGCGAAAACAACTATCGTCAACACCGTCATCCCCCAACCGACGATATCCAGTACGAATCCCGACCTCACCATGTCTTTGATGCGGACGTAACCCGTTGCATAGACAAGCGCATTCGGGGGAGTCGCTACTGGAAGCATGAATGCCATGGAGGCGCCGACAGCTGCTGCAACTGCGAGAGCGACCGGGTTTTCTCCTGTCTTGAGCGCGATCGAGATGACAATAGGAACGATCATGGAGGTCACCGCGGTGTTGGAAGTCACCTCCGTCAGAAAATCTACGAACACCACAATCACCAGCATCATGACAATGGTGGAAGGATTTCCAAACAGTCCGACAAACGATGTTGCAATCCACCAGCCAAGTCCGGTTTTGAACATTGCGTCGGAGAGGGCGATGCCTCCGCCAAAGAGGATGAGTGTGCCCCAATCGACAAACGATGTGTCCTTCCAATCAAGAAGGAACTTGTGCTTTTTCAGATTGACCGGAATAAAAAACAGCAGCACTCCGACTCCGAGGCCGATTCCATATTCGTCGATCCATGAAAGCCGGGACGCAACGTTTTGCGGCAGAAAGGTGTTCCAGAATGGGTTGGAAATCCACAGGGTGACAGCCAGGAGGAACATGGAGATTGTGCCCTTCTCTCCAGTCGAAAAACGGCCCAACCCGATTCGCTCCAGGTGGAAATGTTCCCTGGCGTTTGGCAGCCCGCCGATTTCGGGTGGATTCGTTTTGAGCAGGACAAACCACGCAACGGGGACAAACAGAACAACATAGGGAACACCAAAGGACATCCAATCAAGAAATGTGATACGATGGACACCCGGATCCTCAGCAAATGTGGCATTCAGAATTCCGAGCGCAATGCCGTTGGGAGGCGTTCCGATGATCGTGCCCACTCCGCCAATCGAGGCGGCCCATGCAATGCCGAGCATGAGACACGTTCCGTAGGAAGACTCGCCCGGCTTCAATCCCATCGATGTGAGTACGCCAAGTCCCAGTGGCAGCATCATGGCGGTCGTTGCAGTGTTGGAAATCCACATGGAGAGAAAGGCTGTCACCGCCATCATGCTAAGGAGGATGGAGCGAGGATTTCTTGCGAGCGACCCGCGCGTAAGAATCCAGAGAGTCAACCGTCGGTCCAGACGCCATTTCTGCATCGCGGCGGCGAGAAGGAAGCCGCCGAGGAACAGGTAAATGACCGGGTTTGCATAGTGGGCGAGCGTGTTCCGCGCGGTGAATTCAGCGAGCTCTTTTCCGTGCAATCCATTCACCTGAAACAAAGGCAGGACGACCGCTGGCAGCAATGCGGTGGCGGAAAGCGGAACTGCCTCCGTTATCCACCATGCGACCATAAGCAGGAGCAAAGCAAGCACGGCTTGCATGGAACGGGCAAGGTTGGCTGCTGCAACGTGCGCCTGGTTTTCCTGAACGAAGTGTTCAGCGGCTGAAAGAAACTGCGGGAATGTGGGGAGAGCAATGATGAGAAAAAACGCAACCAGGCCCAGCCCAAAACCCAGAAGTTTCGCGGAGAGATGGGGCATTGCCTAGGGTTCGAGCATTTCCTTCAACGGTTTCCAATAAAAATCTTCCCAACCTTTTTTGACGGATTTCACCTCGCTCTGAGGGATTCCCTTCTGGGAAAAGGACAGTCTGGTTCCTTCTTTGGTTTTTGTAAACTTAAACGACACGGTCGAAAAATGTCCTTCGGGCCAATCGGTAGCCCGCCACGTTTGCACGATCTTCTTATCTTTGACGAGCTCGAGATTCTGGCCGTAACAGTAGCCACCGTATGCGGAAAATATCCCGCCCACCTTGCGGCTGATCTCGGCCGCATCGCCCGTGAATTCTTCGTGTTTTTTCGAATCGATCAAACACTCAAAAACTTCGTGCGGTGTTGTTTTGAACGAAATGGTCTCCTTGATTGCTGAAGTCTTCTTCATAGTTCCTCCGTCATTAATGATTGTCAAACTTGCCTTCGTCGATTTCACCCGTCTCGCGGTTTGGCGGGCAGGCAATAATCCAATTCCCGCATTCACCGCTTTATCTAGCATCCATGTACACTCTTCCTTCTTTCATCACGAACACAACGTTCTTCAGAGCGCCGATATTCTCAAGTGGATTTCCATCCACGGCAATAATGTCAGCAAATTTCCCCGTTTCGATTGTTCCGAGATCTTTCTCCATCCTCAGGAGTTCGGCGGCACGAGTCGTTGCAGAGCGGATTGCATCGATGGGTTTCATCCCGTATTCAACCATTTTCATGAATTCCCGGACGGAAGTTCCGTGCTCATACGCGCCAACGTCAGTTCCAAACGCGATCTTCACTCCCATTTTCATCGCCTTCTGAAAAGTTTCTTTGTGTCGCGCGATAATCCGTTTTCGAAAGTCGGTCATTTCCTCATCGGCGTCGGGAATGTAAGTGCCGATAGTTGGACACCAGAATGTGCCGCGTTCCACCATGAGCTTCAGAATCTCATCGTCGAGAAACATTCCGTGCTCGATTGACCGAACGCCACCGAGGACGGAGTTTTTTGCGCCGAGGCCGCCATACGCGTGGGCAGCAACGTCCTTGCGCCAGCGCTTCGCTTCGTTCACAACAGCCTGCACGTCTTCCAGCGAAACCTGATGGACGGGCTCAAGTGTTACGGGGTCGACATGCCGAAGCGTTCCGGTCGCATACAATTTGATCCAGTCGGCGCCATATTTTATCTGTCGCCGGATTTCGGTTATCATTGCGTCTCGTGAATCCGTGATGGAAGCTGGATCCGGGAGCTGGACATCTGGATTGATGCCGGCTAGGTTCATGTGTCCCGCGGTGATCGTCAAAGCAAACGTCGAAACGAACATGCGAGGCCCCGGCACGATTCCCTTGTTGATCGCATCGCGAAGGGCAACATCGGCAAACCCGGCACCTTCGCTGTCGAGGTCGCGGATCGTGGTGAAGCCGGCCTCGAAATCTTTCTTTGCTCCGGCGACTCCCTGAATTGTTCTGAACGCTTGAGACTTTGATACCACGGGCGGAAAACCGCGTCCATCCTCGGGTTGCAACAGCATGTGCGTATGACAATCAATCAATCCTGGAAGGACGGTCTTTTCAGGCAAATCGATGACGAAGGCATCGGGAGGGATAGTCGTCCCCGAACCGACGGACGAGATTCTCCCGTCCTCGATGAGGATTATCTGATTTTGGAGGATATTTCCGCTTTTTGGGTCGAGGAATCTTCCAGCTTTGATTACAATTTTTTGAGAATGGGAGAGTGAGCAAGTAACGAGGAGCAAAGCAAGAAGGCGTACGAGAGATTTCATCAGATGTTCTCCGGTCTGTTAACTGGATTTTGCGAGAGCGAGGACATCGTCGGCGCAGCCCAGCACAATGTAAATCCGGCGCCCCCGTGGCCATAGTTGTGGATGACGGAAGAATCGCTCGAAATTCTCTCAAGTTCAAGTCGAACCTGATTTCGCCCCGGCCATAAGCCGACTTTATGAGGCCAGAATTTCGGCGTTTCCAAGGTCTGGACAAATTACACGGCATTTTTCAAGGATTTTCGCCGCCGTCTGATGTTCGGGCTTGACGTTCCAGTCATTTTCCTCCGATGTTCCGCCCAGGACACAATCTGAAGACCGGGGCACGATATAAGCAAGAGAATTACGTCCGACAACATCCGCGTAACAGACACTGACGACGTCGGTTTGCATAATGAAAAAAAAGGGAAAAGGAACGTTGAAAGCTAGAGGAGTTGCTTCAAAGAGTCAAATTTCGACCTGCTCACGGGAAGCTTTGACCCGTCTTTGAGTATAACGATGTGGCTGTCCTTGGCGTAGGGTTCGATGCGGGCAAGTCGTTCCACATTCACGATAAAAGAGCGATGAATTCGGATGAATTTGGATTTCTCCAGGGTTGCTTCAAGTTCGGTCAACGTTTGGTGTTTCAAAAAATTTTTCCCATCAGAACGGAGTGAAATGTAATCATCCTGCGCTTCAATGTAATCGATTTTGTCCACCGGGATAATATGGACTTTGAAACCTTCGCGGACGAGTACTCTCTCGATCGGCTTCACGTTTGCACGTGCCGATGACACCACTTCCGACAAACGATCCTGATATTTCTTCGATGTTTGCTCCCGAGCTCGCTTGAGAGCCTCCTCGAACCGTTCCTTACTGAACGGCTTTAACAGGTAATCGACTGCGTGGACTTCAAATGCTTTGAGCGCAAAATGATCATGGGCTGTGACAAAAACAACGACCGGACGCTGCTCCACCAAATCAAGGACTTCAAAACCGTTGAGTTTAGGCATCTGGATATCCAGAAACACCAGGTCGGGTTTGAGTTCCGTGATTGCTTTGACGGCTTCGAAGCCGTTTATGCATTCGGTCAGGATTTCGATGTCCTCGTGGGGAGCGAGGAATTCCCGGACGATTTTTCGCGCAAGTTCCTCGTCGTCAACGATAATCGCGCGGAGTCTGGATTTCATGCGTTGTGTTTTTCGGCAGGCAACGAAAGATCCACAACGAAGAAGCCGTCCTCTAGTTCCGTATCAATGCGGGCATCGTTGCCGTAGAGTTTTCTCAGCCGGTCTTTGACATTCTGAAGTCCAATCTTGTTGCCGATGACCTTCTTTTGATCTGCATCGACCGGGTTCTTGATTTTGATGTGCAGCGTGGATCCGTTCTGCTCCGAGCTGAGCACGATCGTGCCTCCGTCAATCCTCTGAGCGATCCCGTGCTTGATGGCATTCTCAATGAGAGGCTGTAACAGGAGAGGTGGAACAGCGGTCGAGGTACTGCGTTCGTCGACGTTCATTTCGACATTCAGTCGATTTCCAAATCGGACCTTTTCAATCGCAAGGAAGTTCATGATCAGAGCAATCTCTTCAGAAAGAGAAATCTTTTCTTCCGTTCCGACTTTCAGGCTCTTGCGGAGAAAATCTCCGAGAAGAATGCACATCTCTCTTGCCGCCGACGGATCCTGTGTCGTCAGAGCGCTGATCGAATTCAGGCTGTTGAACAAGAAATGCGGGTCGATTTGTGCACGTAAGGCTCGCAGCTCCGCATCCTGAGCAAGCAGTTTGAGTTCATAGGCCCGGCGTTCCACTTCACGTGAAGCTTCGAACGTCATAATAAGATACTGAACAGCAGACGCCAAGAGATAGAGAAGAATCCCTGTTCCAAACAAGATTGACGCATGTTCATCATACTGCCGGCCGAGGTCTTCAAAAGAGAAGGCGTACACCAACGCCATGGTAATAACTTTACCGACCATCAACCATGCTATGCTTGACAGAACAGCACCAAGAATATTCACGAAAAAAATGCGGAGGAATCCCGGGTCTTCCAGCCGCAACGTTCGGTTGGGATACCATGAGGCGAGGTTCATGAAGCCGTACACCAAAGCCATGGGAAGCGAGATCATCAGCGCTTTGGCCCATTCGATGCCAGGAACAAACAGCAGAGAAAGAAGGAATCCCGCGAGAGCCCACACTGCTACATAGATGGCGACTTTCTTCCTGTCGGCGAGGATTGGATGCATACGACTAGTTGCTAATCTCCACGCCACCCATGATGGCGTAGCCTTTCACCACAAGACGTTTTGCCGTTTCGCTTTTTGGTGGATGGCTCTTGTCCTCAATACCACCCATAATCGGCAATCCTTGAACCGAGACAGTCCAATCTTCAGGAACTTTTAACGAAACACCACCCCAGAATGCAAAAACGTCAATCACAGCCTCAACGTCTTTTATGGAAGATTGGCGCAGGTCCACTTCGCAGCCTCCCATGATTGCTGTCATTTCACCGCCCTGGAAATTCTTGGATGTGATGGTCCGTTCAAATCCGCCCATAAACGCAAACAGATTGATGGACGAATCTGTGTCCGTGGAAGAGTCGGTTGGAGCAGGAGTTCTGTAACGCGCACTTGCCCGCCAGATGAGGCTTCCGCCAAAGATCACAAGAAGCAACGGCCATAAATCCCGGAAACCAATGTCGAGGATTCTGATGTTGCCAAGAAGAAGCAAAAATCCGACAGCCGCGATAAGCAGCCCCGCGTTTCGTCCGGCGCCTCTGCGAGATTGCGTCGCCTTGACAAGCCCAAACGCCACTATGAAGGCCGGCCAGAAACGGAGATACTCGCGCGCTTCAAGGAGGTCGAAATTGTCAAGCGTCAAAATGACGCCGAAAAAAATCACAAGCAAACCGATGAACAACTGCGCGCTTGCGCGGAAAGGCCTAGTTTCCATGTTGCACCTCGCTTTCTCCGTATAAGCGTTCGTTCTTGAATGTAGATTTCAGCACCATGGCCACGCCCCAACCGATAATCAGTATCGGCCAAGAGTTATGCCAGCCCAATCCAAAAAGATGGAAAACCGAAATAAACATCCAGCATCCGAGGAAAACGACCCAAACGCCTTTTCCCCGCTGATACAATGTTTCAGCCTGGAACACTTTGTTGAGTCCGACGGCCACGATTATCAGCGGCCAGAATTTCCACACGGGGCCGACATCAAGGACTTCAAAGTTGTCGAGAATGAGTAGCGCTCCGGCCGCGACGAGGGCAAATCCTACGATGAGCTGAGTTTGAATGCGAGCCGGTCTGTTGCTGTCCATACGAACCTCCCTTTTCTTGTTCTGCCTCAACATACAGACGCAAGCCGATAATGTTACGCTTTTTTCGGCGAGCGGGGGAAGGCGGTCGGTGAAATGCGGATTTAATTCAAACGGTTATATCTTTTCAATACGTGTTTCAAACGCTCATTCATCGAAACCTCGTAGAGTTTGGATTATGAAGTCCTGTCCTGACGTGTGTCGATGTCGATAATACCTTTGGGAAATGGAACTGCCGCGGCGCTGCTTTTGTGTTTGAGAATGATCTGCTTTGCACCTTTGTCTCCCGTGAGCTTTGCCAATTCATGGAAAAGTCTTTTGTCGAAAAGAGCCGGTACACCGACCGAATTCCCGTATTCGCACGTAATGATCGGATTCTTTTTGGATTGATAAAGCTCGATGATCGTGTTCAGAAGTTCAACAGACACATGGGGCTGATCGCTCAGAACGATCAAAACAGCATTCACAGATTTCGGGAGAGCTTTCATTGCGGCCCGGAGAGACGAGCTCAAACCTTCGCTCCATCGTGTATGATGAAGTACCTGAAGCCGCAAACCAAGAAGCTGGAGTTTCAACAAATCGGCATAGGCGCCGAGGACAACGTGCACGGATTCGGCCTTTGAAGCGACGCAAACTTCAGCGAGATGACGCAGAAGCGTTTGGCCTTTGAAGGGAATCAGCTGTTTGGGACTGCCGTAACGCGCCGAGCCGCCGGCGGCGAGGAGAATAATG
>JACPSI010000023.1:8117-18418 GCA_016193365.1 Ignavibacteriales bacterium | reverse complement strand
TTGCGTGCGGAGGTGTTGACCTGGCCGGGTGTTGTCGCTCGTCCAATGATGGGAACTCTCTCGTTTTATCGCGGGCGAAACATGATTGGTTGTTACGTCAACCGCGAGCTGTTCAAGAAGAAGCCTCCCGAATGGGCAAACAGGCCGGGTGAGCCTGCATCGGTGTGGGTGCGCCTCCGAAAGTCTGATGTCGCAAAAGCGCTGAAACACGAACATGTCCGTCCACTCCGCGCCAATTTTGCCGCGTGGGTTGAGGTTCCGTTGGCGTCGCGTGCGGCGATGGAAGAAGCTCTTCGTTGGTTGGGAGTGGCTTACTTGCACCCTCGCCAAACCTTAAAACACATTCGTCGATTGAAATCGAAAGGGACACGAAGGAATCGAAGAACTCGACTCCGCATGTGACGTCCCGGCCACTTTCAGGAGTGCATATGCTCACCATTCAGCATGCAACAGAACAAGATATTCCTTTGATTCTTTTCTTTATCAAAGGCCTGGCCGAATACGAACGTCTTGAGGATCGCGTCGTTGCTACCGAGGAAATTCTCCGTGAAACGCTTTTTGGAAAGACACGGTTTGCAGAGGTATTGATCGCCCGATTCAACGACGAACCGGCTGGGTTTGCTTTGTTCTTTCACAATTACTCGACCTTCCTCGCGAGGCCGGGGATCTATCTCGAAGACTTGTTCGTCTTGCCCGCATTGCGGGGAAAAGGCATAGGAAAGGCGCTCTTGGCTCGTTTGGCAAAGATCAGCAAGGAGCGAAATTGCGGCAGGCTTGAATGGTCCGTCCTGGATTGGAACGAAAAATCAGCAAGGAGCGAAATTGCGGCAGGCTTGAATGGTCCGTCCTGGATTGGAACGAATCTGCTATCGGTTTCTACAAAAAACTCGGAGCAGTTCCGCTGAGCGACTGGACGGTGTTTCGATTGACAGGAGAGGCGCTGGACGAGTTGGCGTCGTAGAAGCTGTATAAGTTACTCGGGAGCGGAGCTCCCTCGTAGCTTCAGCTTTTCAATTATACGGATTCACGCGCCATTTTATGGAACATCCGAGCGACGGATACTGAGCACCCTGAATGAGCTGATTCTTTGCGAGTTTCGTGATCGCGTCCTTGAGTTCTTCGCGCGTCACATGACTTTCTTCCTGCCAGTTGTCGTCAATTCGGCCGTGATAGAGAAGTTCCCTGTCTTTGTTGAAGAGAAAAATATCAGGCGTGCATTGCGCTTTGAATTGTGCTGCAATTTTCTGCGTTTCGTCGATCAAGTACGGAAAGTTGATGTTCCACTCTTTGATTTTTTCTCTCATCACTTCCGGCGCATCATCAGGGTAATTGGGATGAATGTTCGGATTGATCCCGACGACATTGACGCCGTTTTCTTTTGCATACTCCGCCAAACGGACGAGCCTCGGCCATACGGCTCTGGCATACGGACAGTGATTACATGTGAACACAACCAGAATCCCCTTCGTCCCGACAAGAGACTCGCTCCTGTAGGCCTTCCCGTCAGGGTCCTTGAGCTCGAAAGCGGGCATTTTTGTCTTCAAGGGTATTTCAATTGATTCTATTGCCATCGTCGGCTCCTTGCTTGCGTTCTTGCCAGTGTTCTTGCCAGAGTTCTTGCCAGAGTTCTTGAAAGAGTAATTCTGGATGGTTACATTGCATGTGTTCGCCCAACGACCGAAATCGCCGGACAATCCCCTAGATAAGGTAGTAAATTTCTCCCTCCCACACCACTACACACGAACTGAGTTCCTTATGAAAACATCGCTGACTCTTCTCGCGTTTCTTTGCTCAACGTCCTTCTGCTTCTCACAGCCACGGGATCTTGAAACAACAGTTACAATGATGGCAAAAATCGGCGCGTGCACTTCTCCGACGTTCTCTCCGGACGGAAAAACCATAGCCTTTGTCTGGAACATTACCGGCGTTCCGCAGATCTGGACCGTTGCCGCGTTGGGCGGCTGGCCGAACCTTGTCACGAGCCTGGACGACCCCGTGGGCGGCGTCCGGTGGTCACCAGACGGAAACTGGCTTGCCTTCTCCCTCGCTCCCGGCGGAGGGATGAACCAGCAGATATACGTCATCCGGGCGGACGGAACAGACTTGCGAAGAATTACAGACGGCGGGAAAGACAACAACTGGCTTGGTGGCTGGGCGGACGACAGCCGTTTCCTCACGTTCGCGTCGAACAGACGCAGTAGCGCTTCCATGGACGCCTATTTGGCGGAAATCCCATCGGGCGGACTGAAGCTTGTTACGCAGAACCAAGGCACGGGACAATTCGTCGATGTGAGCAGCGACAACAAATGGGCGATCCTGACACGAACCGTAAGCAGAGGCGACAACAATTTGTACCTTGTCGACCTGGCCAGTGGAAGCGAACAACTTCTCACACCGCATGAGGGGCCGGGAAGTTTCGCCGGCTCGTTTGGAAAGAGCGCCGACGTTGTATATGTCGCAACAAACAAGGATCGTGATCTAAGGGCGTTCGGAAAAATCAAGATAGGTAACGACGGAGTACTTGAACCAATTCAGATGCTCGCAGATCGAACCGATGCTGAGCTCGACGGATTTGCACTTAATGACCAGGGCACGACAGCTGTGCTTGTGTGGAATGTTGCGGGGCGAAGCGAGTTTTCTTTTTATGACCTGGCGAAAGAAAAAATGCGGTCGGGACCCAAACTTCCTCTGGAAATCGTCGGGGGCCTCACGTTCTCAAAGGACGGAAAAACGCTCGCCATGGTGTTGTCCGGGTCGGCTTCGCCGGCAAATATCTGGACTCTCGATCTGAGGTCGTCTAAATTTCAGCAACTGACGAATAGTCCCCATCCGGGCATCGACCTCACGAAACTGGTTCCGCCTGAACTCGCTGGTTTTACGGCACATGACAGTCTTGCATTGAGCGGCTGGCTGTACATTCCTCAATCGTTTGTGAAGCCGGGGCCTGTGGTGCTAAGTTTTCATGGCGGACCCGAAGGCCAGGAGCGGCCGGGTTTCAGGAGCGATTACCAGGCTCTACTTTCCCAAGGAATCGCGGTGTTCGCTCCGAATGTGCGCGGGTCGGCGGGTTTTGGCAAAATTTTCGTCAACCTGGACAACGGGCCGCTCCGCGTCAACGGCATCAAAGACATTAAATCGTGCGTTGATTATGTGGTGAGCAGCGGCGTAGCGGACCCGAAACGCATCGGCATCATGGGCGGCTCGTACGGTGGATACATGGTCATGGCCGGGCTTACGGAATATCCCGAGGTTTTTGCGGCCGGAGCGAACCTGTTTGGCGTCGTGAACTTCGAAACTTTTTTTGCGAACACCGAACCCTGGATGGCAGCTATTTCGACGGTCGAATACGGAGACCCCAAAACACAGCTTGAGATGCTCAAAAGTCTTTCGCCGATCAACAAAGTGGACAAAGTCGTCGCGCCGACGATCGTGCTTCACGGGGCAAACGATACCAATGTCCCCGTCGTGGAGGCAGTCCAGGTGGTCACGAATTTGAAAAAGCGAAATATCCCGGTGGAATACGTCCTCTTCCCCGACGAAGGACATGGCTGGAGAAAAACGCCGAACAGGATAAAATCCACCGTTGCGGTGACCAAGTGGTTTGCAAAATATCTTCAACCCGGATCGACCGTTGTAAAGTGAACCTCCGGGCCATAGACATCCCGCCAATGGTGGCGCGCAGACTTGCCGGACTCCATCTCATTGTATAAGGCTCAGACGATGGAGCCCGTCGCAACAAGAAGACACATCGCCCACATCGACCTCGACTGTTTCTACGTCTCCGTCGAGCGAATCAAGAATCCGTCCCTCATAGGCAAACCGGTTGTCGTCGGGGGCTCTCCGACAGGTCGCGGTGTTGTTGCTTCAGCTTCCTATGAAGCGCGCGAGTTCGGCGTCCATTCGGCTATGCCCGCCGCCCGCGCTCTGAAATTGTGCCCTCAGCTGATCATGGTGCACGGCCACTATTCTGAATATTCCGAGTATTCCGACCGGATTTACAAACGCATGCAGGAATTTTCTCCCGTTGTCGAGCGGGCATCCATCGACGAGTTGTACATGGACTTCACCGGATGCGAGAGCCTCTACAACAACGACCTTCCCGGCTTGATGCAGACGCTGCACAAACTTGTCTGGCAGGAGTTCACGTTGCCGTGCACCATAGCGCTTGCGGCAAACAAAGTTGTCGCGAAGATTGCAGCGGGAACCGTCAAACCCAACGGCGTCATTCATGTCCCCCACGGCAGTGAAGCGCGATTTCTCGCGCCTTATCCCATCGATGTTATACCGGGCATCGGCAAGAAGACTTCAGAATTCCTGAGAATGAAAGGATTTCAACTCGTTGCCGATATCCAACGAATCGCTCTTCAAGATGCCGTAAAGCTTCTCGGAAAACATGGGGTTTGGATATACAATGCCGCGCGTGGCCGCGGGACGGACACCTTAACACCGGAATATGGAAGGAAGAGCATCAGCAATGAAGAAACGTTCGGACATGACATTGCCGAATTCTCAGAGCTTGAAAAGAAGTTGTTTCCCCTTGTTGAGAGCGTTTGTTCTTCAGCGCGGTCGCATCGCTGGAAAGCACATACGATTACGCTGAAACTTCGTTACTCCGATTTCGACACAATTACACGGGCGGAATCATTGAAGCCGACGCATGACGACGCTATCGTGTTTGAGGCAGCAAAGCGCCTTTTGGCAAAGAACTATACGAGGTCAATGGCTTTGAGATTGCTCGGCGTAAAGCTCTCAAACTTTGTGGAAGAAAGCGAAGAGGACTTGCCTCTGTTTGCGTCAGAAAAACGTGAACCTGCCCTGACTGCTGTTGACAAGCTTCGGAAGAAGTTTGGGAATGATGTGATTCATGTTGGGGGTGTGTAGATACCTGCAATTCCGCAACATTCCGCAGAACTGCGAAGCGGGCTCCTCCAACAAACAGCATTCTCCTGTGTAAAAAAGAGCCACATATTAGTACATCCGCGTTTTAACCACAAACAATCCCGTTCCAACACCATTCAGCGACCAAAAACTGCTTGCCAGCATTCGATTTTTCTTCGGATCCCTATATGATTTGCGTCAATCCGGATGGCACACGATATGCATAATAATACTTAGTCGTCACCTGAGATTGAGGGGCGACGCAGGGGAGTCAGAACATGTTTCGATGGCACGAGATCATACTGTTGTATGGGGTTCTGGCAATCGGATGCAGTTCTTCGAGTCAATTCGACGCTGAAGTCTTCCCCTTCCTCTTGGCCGACGCCGACACTTCCATTGCGGGCAACCTTTTCAGGGTGTATCTGTACGATTTGGATGCCGACAATCTTGCCGACCTCCGCATCTGGTATCATGTCCGTAGAATCGATACTGCCGCCACTCGGACAGTGTGGGTACTTTCTTCGAGGCATCCCTACCGCGTCGACTGGTACAGGTTTGGCTATGTTCTCACAAGGAGTGAAGTGGATGACGATTTGCTGGGACAGCCATCGAGGGTAGAATATCTGGAAAACGGGCGTTGGAACGTCAAATACTTCACAAACCGACAATGAATGGGGGATTGCATCGAATTGTAGATAAACCGGCGAATGGCCCGCAGAGGCGTACTGTTGAGGGGATTTTCCTCGAAAGAATTTACAGCAAAACGGGAATGGAAATGAATTACGCCGAAGGGCCCGCCTCGGGACCACCACTCCTGTTACTTCATGGCTTTTCGAATAACTGGAAGGAGTTTCTCCCCCTCGCGCCGGCGTTGTCGAGGCGCTGGCATATTTTCGCGCCCGATTTCCGTGGACACGGAAAGTCTCATCGTACCAGTGGCCGTTATACCGTTGAAGAATGCACGGCGGACATCAAATCATTTCTCCGGGATGTTGTCCGCGATCCGGCAGTCATCATTGGACACTCGCTGGGCGCCATGGTGGGGATTATGGTTGCCGCACGATCGGCGAATTCAGTCAACGCCCTTGTTATCGGTGATGCCCCGCTGTATCAGGACACCATCATTGCCCTGCGCGACGAGCTCCGGGGCTGGAGCAAAGCGATGATGAAGCTTCTGGGAGGAAACCTTCCGCCAAAACTTATTGCCGCAGCCCTACCAAAAATTGTGCCCGGAAAAGCCAGCACATGGTATCAATACAAAGCCGAGTGTTGCACACAGCTTGATCCTGAAATCTTTACCGCTGTAGAACGGGGGCTTGGAGGATATGACTGCGAATTGCTCCTGCCGAGGATTTCCTGTCCGGTGCTTCTTATTCAAGCGAACACAATGACCGATAGCGACGTCGCAAAGGCCTTGGGACAGCTGCAGGATGGTTCTGTAGTGCGCTTAAAGAACGTCGGCCACGGTTTGCACCTGGAGAAGAAGGGATTTGTTGTTGTGCGCGCGATCATGCGGTTTCTCGATTCATTAGAAAGGACTCTCTGAGCTCAGACGGAGAGGGATCTGCCGATTTCACGAGGAAGGACTACAGTCCGATCATGAACATCATCGTGATTTGTCCCTCGACGGGCCATCGCAACCGCATATCCCCGGCAAGCTTCAGACCATCGGCATACGACCTGTCAAAATAGACGATAAAAAAACTTCCCAGCGATCCGTATGATTCGACTCGTCCCAGGGCATTGACGACGGTGGAATCTATGAGCCTGACGCGCTCATTCTGAAGTTCCAGGTTCATTCCAGCGCCCAATCCCCATTTCCAATGTGCGCCCAGAAATTCAAAATTATCTTTGACGTATCCTCGACCCGATAGGACTATTCGTTGTACATTTGGCTGGGTATATACGTATCCCACCTTCGCGAAATTATCGACGATTCCGTACAGACTAAACGCTGTATAGCCATACGGTTTGGTCGCAAGAGTGAATTCGTAGATTGCGTTCTGGTTCTCCATGTTGAGGCCCACCACAGAGCCGCTCAGGTCCAAACCGAGCATAAGGTAATACAGCGTCAACGATTTCCACACCACGATGATTTCCCTGGTTCGTTTTTAGATAAACCTTGATTTGATCATTTCTTTTGCAATCGTCAATAGCTGAATCTCGCTGGTACCTTCAAACAAACGGAACACGCGGACGTCGCGGGAGAACCTCTCGATCGGAAAATCCTGCATAAAACCGGCTCCTCCATGCAGCTGAACTGCTGCGTCGACTGCCTGGTCGGCAAGCTCAGAAGCGCTATATTTCACGGCCGCCGCCTCATTCCGGATGTCCAGCCCGCGGTCGCATTTCCATGCGGCCTGAAAAACCGCACTTTCGATGAGCATGCGCTTCGTTTCCATTTGTGCAATCTGGAGCTGTGTGTTCTGTTTCATATACATCGGCTCGCCGAAGAGCATTCTTGATTTTGAAAAGGCTATCGATTCGTCAATTGCGCGCCGGATAAAGCCAATACAGCTCGCCGCAAGCGTAATGCGTGAATTGTTGAAAATCCGCATAACCATTTTGAATCCACGTCCAATCTCTCCCAGCACATTCTCTTCCGGGACAAAAACGTCATCCAGGGAAAAACTATTTGTTCGAGAAGCATGCAGTCCCATTTTCTTCTCACGCCTCGTTATGGCGAATCCTTTGGATGATGTATCAACAATGAATGCGGCGAGCGTTTTGTTGTGGCCCAGCGGGTCCGTCTGGGCAAAAACGACGATGAAGTCGGCTATTTCACCGTTGGTAATAAACTGTTTGCTCCCGCGGAGCACCCAGCCGTTTTGGATTTTTGTCGCTCTTGTCCTCATCGCTCCAACGTCCGAACCGATATCAGATTCCGTCGTTGAGAGCGCCCCGATCTTTTCCCCCTTGAGAGCTGGCTGAAGGTATCGCTCTTTTTGGTTTTCTGTTCCGAAGAGGTACAACGCCTCGCACGCAAGGCTTGTGTGAGCACCGAGCACAATTGCCGTCGACGGATGTGTGTACGTCAACTCATCAGCCAGAACGCAGGCGCCCATTTTTCCCAGACCAGAGCCGCCGTAGGATTCGGGCAACATCACTCCGAAAACTCCGAGTTCCCCCATTTGTGAAAGAATTTGCCGCGGGACCTCCTCATGCTCTTCCATCCAGGCAACTTTTGGCTGGAGTTCTTTTTGTGCAAACTCTCGAACAAGGTTTCTGAGGGTCTGATAGTCCTCCGACTCCCACGGCAACACTTGAGTTATCGGTTGCTCTGTCTTCTCCGGGACCGTCTTCTCACGCTCCACAACGTCAATATGATTTGCATGCCCGTTTCCTCCGCCGTTACCGCCAATTGTCCTGAGGAAATGAGGCGCCCTTTTTTGTGCGAATGAGGCAAGTCCTTCGAGTGCGTCCTCGGTGGCAAGACAATCCAGAAAGCGGTGGAGCTCGACGCCGAACAAGGCTTCTTCGAGAGACAACGCCGCCCCCTCTTTTACGGCTGAAAGCGCTGCCTCAACGGCGATCGCAGGCTTTCCCTTTGCAATTTGAACGATGTCTTCTTCGGTCAGGTCGGCCTCGGTTGGGTTCAAGGAGCAGGAACTTCTTGGCTTCACACACCCGCCGATAATCTCCTGCACAATTTCTTTCACGTTCGGGATGAACTCATTGCCGACGATGCAATCCACAAGCCCCAACTCAAGGGCCATCGAGCCCGGGATAGGTGTTCCACCGAGGAGCAATCGAAGGGAATTCCTCACTCCAACGCGACGCGTGAGGCGCTGCGTACCGCCCAACCCCGGAATGAGTCCCAGCGCCACTTCAGGAAATCCGAACTGCGCATTGAGGCCGGCGAGAATAAAATCGCAAGAGAGCGCGAGCTCCAGCCCGCCGCCAAGACAATAACCGTTGACAGCTGCGACTGTCGGCTTTGCTGACCGATCGATTGCGAGGAAGAACTGGTGAAGTTCCTTTAATAACGTTGCCACTTCCTCGATCTGCTGTTGCGCTGCCAATTCGTAAATCAACTTGACGTCCACTCCTGCGCTAAAGACAAAACCGTTTCCCGTGAACACAATCGCTTTAACAGCAGGGTCATGGCGAAACTCTTCGAACTTTTCTTCGAGGGCGCTGAAACTTTCCGCCGTGAACACATTCATCGGCGGGTTGTTGAACACCAGAACGCCGAGGTCTCCTGAAACCCTGGATTCTATAAGATTGTTCACGGCACCCTTTCTTTGTTACGAGAGAAAGATTGTTTGCGACGCGTCCTGGGCGAATCCATTGAGACGAAGCCGTCGCATGTCCCCATGCTGGGGAACAACGTAGATTTTTTGAATGACGCTGGTCGTCACTCCGTTGCCGAACTCGACACACAGGCCGCAGGCCGCGATAATATCGACCTTGATCGCGCTTCCTCCCCACGTGCAACCGACAATTGTTGTTTTCTGCGGAGACTCTGCATGAATGTCAAACCAGCCGCCGGAAACGAGGTGGAAACCTCCGCCAAGCACCTCAATCCGATAAACAGAGTTGACCGTTTTCACAAACACCAGGTCTCCGCGATGAAGGTCTGACTTGCGCACGATTTTGAGGTGGTCAACGTTCCTCACGATTGTGGCGAGAGAATATCCGTCGCGTCCGGGCAGGGAGGGGTCGTTCTTTGAGAATCTTTTCTTCATTGTGCGCTTCCAATTCCTGATGACAGTTTACCATCCCGTAAAAAATTTCCTGTTTTCGCTGGCCATTGACTGCAAGAGCGGAGCCGGTTGAAATCTTGAGCCGTAGCGGTCTTTGAAATGGTCTAGCTGATCCACCAACTTCGCCGGACTATCATCGTCAATGATATGCAAAGGTCCGCCCCTGGGACATCCAAGCCCGGCCTGAGCACCCAGCTCAATGTCCTCTTTCGACGCGACATCGTCTTCCAGCGCACGAGCCGCTTCGTTCAACAGGCCGGCCATCATTCGTTCAAAAATCAGAGATGCGGAGACGTCGTTTCTCCGATCCGGATAAAGTTTGGCAAGAATCGATGACATCGACTCACGGTCCCCGTGTGTCACGTAGAACCCAGCGCCGGTTTTATCGCCGAGCCGATTCATCGCAACTAGAGTCCGGAGGAGTGGTCCTGATTGCATTCGGTCAGCGTATTTTTCAGAAAGAAACTCCGCAACGGTCAGAGCCGTATCCAGCCCGATTACGTCGAGAAGTGTAAAGGGACCCATCGGCCACCCAAAAGCCCTTGCTTCAGCATCGATGGATTCGGGAGAGGTCGTAGACTCTTCCAGTCCGAGCAGAGCCTCGTTCAAATAGGGTAAAAGCAGACAATTGACAAGAAATCCCGGGCGGTCAGTAACAGAAATCGTCATCTTTTGAAGTGTTGAACGGGCAAAGTCTCTGAGGACAGCCATCGTCTC
>JACPSI010000023.1:0-8110 GCA_016193365.1 Ignavibacteriales bacterium | reverse complement strand
CATCGTCTCATTTGAGGTATGTGCTCCTTTAACGAGCTCGACCAGCGCCATGCGCGTGGGCGGGTTGAAAAAATGCATACCTGCGACCTGATCCGGCCGTTCGGTCATTCGACCGAGGTTGGTGATAGGCAGCGAGGACGTGTTTGACGTAAGGATGACTTCCTTCGGCATGATCGCGTCCAGCTCTTTGAAAACCGAACGTTTCAAATCGATATTTTCTGATACTGCTTCGATGATGAGCTGTGCGCCGGCGAGGTCCTCAAACGCTGTTGTGATTTCCACGAGGGAACCAAGCTGCTTGAGACGATACTCATCGATCTTTTGCACTTCGTACCATTTCTGAAAACGCGCGTCGATTTGTTGACGGGCGCGATCTTTCAATTCTTCATTTGCCTCCTTTACGACGACCGGCAATCCTTGTCGTGCAACAAGAGCTGCGATTCCACCACCCATCGTCCCGCCCCCGACCACTCCAACCTGGTAAATTGGATAGTTATTGGTCGCCACTTCCCGTTCCTGAACTTCATGCGTCGTATTCATTGGATTGTATCCATGCAGTTCCGAATCACCAGTGCAACCCCCTGGCCGTTGCCAACGCAAAGAGAGACGACTGCGGTCTCCTTTTCCATTTCTTTGAGTATGTTGATTGCCTTCACCGTGAGGATCACTCCCGTAGCTCCGACAGGATGTCCAAGCGCGATGGCTCCGCCGTGAGGGTTCAGTTTCTCGGGACAAATGCCAAGGCTCTTCTGAACCGCGATGGTCGTAGCAGCAAAGGATTCATTAATTTCGAAAATGTCTATGTCTTCAGACGTAAGGCCGCATTCTTTGAGCGCTTTGGGAATGGCCGACGTCGGCCCTTCGCCCATGAACGACGGGTCGACTGCCGAGACTGCAAAAGCGAGTATTTCCGCGTCAGGTTGGATGCCCAGCTCGCGCGCTTTGTCCATCGTGAGCACCATGCAACTTGCCGCACCGTCGTTGACCATGCAGCTGTTGGCAGGTGTGACGGTGCCGTCCGCTTTGAAGTAAGGCTTGAGACCTGCCAGTTTCGCTGGCGTAAGGGAGGGATCCGGGCCCTCATCTTCCTTTACGACTAACTCGCGGACGTTCCCGAGGATTGTTGTTTCCCTCACTTTGACTGGAACTGTTTGTGAAGAAAACTTCCCGGAACGGAGAGCCCGGAACGCTTTTTGGTGAGATTCAGCAGCAAATGTATCCTGTTGTTCGCGTGAAATGTCATACTTTTCGGCCACATGTTCGGCTGTAAGGCCCATCATCTCGCCCGTCAAGGGATCTTGAAGTCCATGCAACAGGCTGTCGACAATGATGGTATCACGTTGACGATAATTGAACCCTCCTCGCCTGATCATACCCGGCGAATTGGACATGCTTTCTGTCCCCCCCGCGAGCACGACTTCGTGTCCGTTTGAAAGAATTTCCTGTGTAGCCGAAAAGATAGCCTGAAGGCCGGAGCCGCAATTACGGCTGACGGTATAGGCCGGTATGTCTTTGGTAGCCGATTTTGCTAAAGATTCTCGAGGGAGGGTGCCTTTCTCATGGTAGGCTGCGACATCTTCTTCGGAGCATCCTGATAGAAGAAGGGCAACACGAGCGACATTGAGAGCGTCTGGTAGGTGAATGCATGTTCCGGCAACGGCTTCATCGATTTCTTTGACGCTGATACCGCTTCGCCGGATGGTTTCGGTGAAGCACACGCGAAGAAGTTCCTGAGCCGGGACCTCGCGCAACCTTTGGCCGAATCTCGCAACCGGCGTCCTGCAGCCCCCTGCAATTGCAATTCTTTTTGCGAACATCGAGCCCTCCTCCGATCTCCCGAACGTTTTCCCGCTCCCCTGAGAAGATGTTCCGGAAAGGCTACATCACATCTTTGATACCCCAAGCGTGATTTGTCATTCTCAGTGAAATTAAGGCAACACACGTGCCAGAGCATCTTGTTCCAGGACACGCGCAGCTTGCCCTATTTTCCCTGCACCTGGCCTCACGCGATCTACAAAACATTTTTTGCTGGCGAAGAAATGTTGAAATTGTGTAAGCTTTACTCTGTTTGTGATGTGCGTCTGCGTAGAAAGGAAACAATGCCGGGAAGGCTCACAACAGCAGAGTTGTTCTCTGCTGTTCAGGAAGTGCGGTGGCTCGAAAAATACTGTGTTTGTTGTAAGGAGATGTTATCGAGAGGTCGAATTTCAGTTCAGATGGGAATCATGTACTTCGAACTTTTAGAATCTGGGGGCGAAAGCAATCCCAAAGGCGAATGATGTCAGTCCGTCGAACGTGGAATACTGCGAGGTAAAGAAACTCGGCATGCCGATAGAATGCCTCACCTCAGCAAACCCTGAGAAGCCCGATGCGATGTTGACGTCGAGTCCCCCTTTGACATCAGGCGTCACCGTCCCGGCATAGTTTCTCCACATGTACGCGTTCGCGCCAATGCCGACGTACGGCCGAACATCACCATCCGCGAGATAATACACAGCACCCACGCCGAAGAAGGCTAAGCCGAGGCCAAACCGGGGCACGGCATAGTATCTGTCTCCGAAAGTGAATGCGTTATCGCCCTGCACGACGGGAAAACCGTTACTCACCACATACCTCTGGGCCGATCCCGATGTACCCAGAACGATGCCGCCGCTAAACTCGAAATTCGGGTTCGTCCGCCGATTTGGAACATACTCCAACCCAAGCATCAAGCCGTTACGAAATTGTCCATCGAGTCCGTATCTGCTGAATGCTGCAATTGGGGCGAATGCGCTGCGAGACTGAACACTCATTTGCCTTCCGGCTCGATTCTGTGGGACTCTCAAAGAGGATGGTTCGGCACACGTCGGCGGGATTTGTGCAAGCGATTCGCCGCTTGCGAAAAGAATAACCAGAGCCAATGTTCTCTTCATGTGTACCTCCGTAATAATGTAGCAACTGTCGCGCAAAACCGCAAGAATCAGTCTAGCGTTCCGCTCCCTCAAGTACGGACATGGCTTTGTCAAGGTCCGGAACGTCAACAATAACTGCGGCGGTTTTCTGTCCTTTACCGACCGTGGCGTAGCAGTAATCGATGTTCAGGCCTGCGCTCCCAAGCCGCGAAGCTATAAACGCGAAAGAACCGGGTTTGTTGTTGAGGTCAATTCTCAACACATCGCGGGTTTCCACCTGATAGTTGTTCGAAAGGAGGACTTTTCTTGCGAGTTCAAAATCCGAAACGGAGAGTTTTGCGGTATCGCCAAAAAGGCCGATTGCCTCGATGTTGACTTTTTCTCTTCCCAGATGTCCGAGCAACTCTCCAATCGCCCCCGGACGGTTCTCGACGACAACGAACAGCTCCTTGATTTTTTCCATGTTCCCTCCTTTTACGTTAGAGTTCGCCTGAATATAAAGAGTTACCCCGACAATTGCTGTTTCGTTCGTGGACACCTTGAGATACTGGTTAATTGGTGAGAGTGACTGGTTAATTCGCAAGTAGCGGCTGGCCGTTGCGACCAATGAACCATTCACCAATGAACCGGTCTTTGTCCCTACCTTGATTCCCTTCAGGATTGTGCTTAGATTCTGCGGACTTTCTCGCTAACCACCGGATGCCCGCCATGCGTAAGATTCTTTTCGTCTTTTTGTCTGTTCAGATCGCAGTTTCTCAACCGCCGACCATGAAAGCTCTTGTAGGTGGCACGCTGATCGACGGCTTTGGCGGAAAGCCGATCGCCAACAGTGTGATTATTATCGAAGGAGAAAGGATCAAAGCTGTTGGACAGGTGGGCATGCTTGCAGTCCCTCAACATGCTGAGGTGATTTCGACTGAGGGCATGAGCTTGCTGCCGGGATTGTGGGACATGCACGTCCACACGATGATTAACGGCCATAGCGACTATGCCCATTGGGACAAGAAGTATCCGACCGTTTTTGAATCCGTGATCATGCCGGCTTCCGCGAAACAACTCTTGTTGGCGGGAGTCACAAGTGCACGTGACCTCGGCGCGCCACTCGAGGCAAGCATCAACGTGCGGAATGCGATCAACTCCGGTAAAATTCCGGGGCCGACATTGTATGTTTCAGGGCCGTTCATTCAGCATGAACCATATCCAGGAACTGAGCTGTTTCGCTGGGGAGTCAAAGGAGCTGCTGACGCCCGCGCGAAGGTTCGGAGACTCGCTGAGGCTGGAGTCAACTGCATAAAGCTGATCGACCAGGATCAGATGACCATGGAAGAAATCCAAGCAGTCGTCGACGAGGCGCATAAATACAAGCTTCCCGTAGTGGCTCATTCACACCGACCTGAAGAAATACGAAGAGGCCTCCAGGCTGGCGTCGATTGTTTCGAACACACAGGCCTCGCCACGGCGCCCGAGTATCCGCCGGACATTATTTCCATGATCCGCGAACGCACGGCAAAAATGGCTCTCGGCCCCCTGTGGTGGACTCCGACGATCGAAGGACTCTTCAATTACGAGTACGTGCGCGACAATCCGGAAAAACTGGACGACCCTTCGTGGCAGGCGGGGCTTCCCGACTCCATTATACAAGATATAAAACTTTCCATTCGATACCCCGACCGCCTTTCCTATTTCCAGATCACGCCAAATCGTCGGCCGACGCTTGGGAAAAAGTTCCACCAGCTGGAGGAATCGGGTGTGGTGCTTTTGATCGGCACCGACAGCGGCATCCCGATGAAATTCCACAGTCAATCGACCTGGAACGAACTGGACATCTGGGTCAACAAACTCGGCGTTGAACCGATGGAAGCCATCCGGGCGGCGACATACTGGCCATCAGTCTCCATGAAAGTCGACAAAGAGGTTGGAACTGTCAGCGAAGGAAAGTATGCCGATATCATCGCCGTGAAGGGTGATGTGCTGAGGTACATCAGTCTACTTCAACGCGTTGACATTGTCGTAAAGCGTGGTACTCGCTACAAATGAGGACTCCCCTTCGCATGTTTGATTTTCAAGCAGGAGTTTTGGCAGAGCGAATTCACGCAACTGGGAGAAGTCAAGAGAACACCGTTGAGATCGCGGGGAACCTCATTCCATGCTATAGCGGAGAATTCTGGACTTCCAGACAGCGTCAGGCAGCTTCGATTCATGAGATTTCCTACCGAGCCTGTTTTAAGCCTCAGCTACCAAGGTTCTTTATTGAGTTGCTCACAAAAAACCACGATATCGTCTACGACCCTTTCAGCGGGCGAGGAACAACGGTGATTGAAGCCGGACTCCTCGGAAGAAAAGCGATCTCGAACGACGTCAACCCATTAAGCAGGATTCTCACAGAGCCTCGGTTTCTGGTTCCCGACGTTGAGGTTGTGATGCAACGGCTTTCCGAAATTCACGAACAAAAAAAGATACCTTCTCGAACCGTTCTTTCCATGTTTTTTCACCCGGAAACAGAAAAGGAGATTCTCCACCTCAAACACTATTTTGCCCGCCGCCGAAAAGCTCGCACGGAAGACAATATCGACCGATGGCTCAGGATGGTGGCGACGAACAGGCTCACGGGGCATTCGAAAGGTTTCTTCTCCGTTTATACTCTTCCGCCAAATCAGGCAGTGAAGAAAGAAAGTCAGATAAAGATCAATAAGAGACTTCGCCAAAAACCGCAATACAGGGACATTTATGAACTGATTCTTAAGAAAACAAAATCGTTGCTCAGAAATATCGATCACGTCCAGGCCGAGAACCTCAAGCGAATATCGCAAGGTGTCCGATTTCTGTCGGATGACTCCCGGCACACGCGGTCGATCGATACCGGGTCTGTACAATTGACAGTAACTTCACCAACCGGCGGGTGGGTTGCTTTCGAAGTGGGAGAGGTGCGAAGCGGCCGCGTGAAATTGGAAGAGTATGTCGTTCCTCTTGCTCTACGGTCGGGCTTTCGTTGTGAAGGAATTATTCTCAACGTGCAGACATTCACAAAAACATCGAACATCTGGGGAATATCGAACAACCTGAAGGGAACGAACACAAACCGAATTGCGCTATTCCACAAAGAGTGACAAAATTAATTCAGACAGTGGACAAACTCCTTCCCTCTCCCACAACCCTCAGTCGTTAGCACCTCATATCGCGATGTTCAGGTGAAATCGGAGTTTCACATACGTGAACGGGTCGAAGATGTCATTGTCAAATCCCTCGCCCGTGGTGGAGCTCCAGAGCATAACACCCGAAGTGATTTCTCCCCCAAGCTGTGCCCATGAGAATTGTGCGACGTGGAAGCCGACCCCCACGAACAGGTCGAGTCCTGACAAATCATCCCGGTAAATTGTCTCTGGGCCGATGACGTTGCCGAAGTCATCGTACTTGTCAGCCACGATGGGATTTTTGTAGTCCCAGGACATCCCAAAAAACGATATTCCCGCCAGACCGTAAGGCCCCAGAAAGGTATGGGACGGCGTAAGGAAATACTTGCCCTCGACGCCAATCCCCGCAAACCCGACGCCGTCTTTCACGGATTTCACGAGAGAACTCGTTTCCGTGAGGGATGAGCCGCCCAAATAACCCCAGAGCTCTACATAGAAATGACTATCAATGTATGTTCCGAGAGTAAGTCCCAATTCGCCGATGGAATTGAAATCTTTTGCTTTCAATGACCCTCCACCGATCTTTAACCCCAACCATGGGGAAATCGAACTCTTTTCGTCTTGTGCGAGAGTCGGATTATCTTCTCGATCATTCGATGTCGCATCCGAGATATCGTAGTGAACGGCTCCAGACTCGACAATCACTTCGGGTTCAGGCGGCGGATAGGCGGGCTCCGTTTGCACTTTTCGGCGACCCTTGTTCTCGTCCGACGCTTTGTCCATAGCATCGCCCAGGCTTCCACGACGAGTCTCATCGGAACCGGCACAACCCGTGAAGAAAACCATAAAAAGCACGAACGAACTCAGAAAGCAGTTTTTCATTTGAGTTTCTCTTCCTGGCGGAGACTTCCGGTGGCGCTCGATTGTTGAATCAGAAAACCGTGAAATCGTCGGATTTGACGAAATGAGGGTCTGCAGATGAAAACTTCCAATTTCCAGCCTCCCGGAAGGAAACGTTAGACGCTTTTTAAAAAACGAAATGACTTGTCCGAAGGTCTAAGCCTTGCCCTGATCGTAGTGCGTGGAGCGTGGACAAAGTTGGTCCTAAACTTAGAGATTGCCAATGTGAATGTCAACTTTACCATTTTGGATGTTACTTGAATTGTTTTTGCTCAGAATGTGTCTCCCCCACATATCTTTGCCGATGTTCCAACTTTCGTTGGGAACTAACGAGAAAAATTACGTCATCAGAAAATCATCGCAAAAGCACTGAAAAAAGCAGGCACTTTTTAAGACTTTTCTTATTTCTTGACTCAAGTCTGCAAACTCAGTACCTTTTTTCCCACCAAATATTAAAGAGAGTTCTGACCGGTCGGAGAACCCTCTCCCTGCCATCCCGTCGACCCAGCGTTCGATAAGCGATTTCACCAGTCATGTATGGAGGCGTGCATGAGTCGCTTGCAGAAGATCTCTCAATGGATTTTTTTGTCTCTCACCGTTCAAGCCCTTTTTCCTTCAAAGGCCATACCCCACACCACACGAGGACACAACGTCCTCGAAGCCCAGGCGTACAAGAGCTTATTAAAGAAAGGCAGGGGAGAAATCCCCAAAGCGCCGGAGTATTCGGGAAAAGAAATCCTCGATTACCTCATCTCGATGCGCATACTTCGTGTCCCACCTTGTTACCCTCATCCGGGAAGGAAGGACTTCTGTAACTCGTACACAGAAGCTGATTCGCTCGAATGGCTTCCTGTCGTGGGGTCGGGTGACATGGATGCAATCATGTATCGCCAGTTCAGCAAGAACGGACAATATTTTCATTTCATGGCAAGCCCGGGAGCCATTTATCGAAATCCCGGAGGCGACCCGCGTACTGGCGCCCCTCACGGTCTCACCGAGGAGGCGTACCCCATAGCCATCCGGTTTATTACCGGAATGTATTACGAGATCCTTGAACAGAGCGATGTTTCAAAAAAGTTCTACCGTGATATTTATTCCCTGATTCATACGGTCGGAGACTCATATTCTGGCGCGCACGTCGAGCGGGACACAATGACGTGGGCCGTCAAGTATCTCAAACCCTGGCAG
>JACPSI010000022.1 GCA_016193365.1 Ignavibacteriales bacterium | reverse complement strand
GTAGAGTCACAGCCTTCCAAGCTGTTGGTCGCGGGTTCGAGTCCCGTCTCCCGCTCGAAACATTGCAGATTGCGGATTGAAGAGTGTAGATTGAAAAACAACAACAGTATTCTTTCATAAATCTACAATCCACCATCTACAATCTGCAATGTTTCGCTTGCGTAGCTCAGTTGGTAGAGCACGTCCTTGGTAAGGACGAGGTCACCGGTTCAAACCCGGTCGCAAGCTCGCTGAGTCGGCTACAATAGAAGTTCATCATTCGGAGATCGCATTGTGAGAGACATCATTACACTTGAATGCACCAACTGCAAACGCAGAAACTATTCGACGACGAAGAACAAAAAGAAACAAACAGGCAGGGTTGAATACAAAAAGTATTGTCGGTGGTGCAACAAGCGGACTCCTCACAAGGAGACGAAGTAAATACGTCAGTAGCTCAATTGGTAGAGCAGCGGTCTCCCCGCCTGCCTACAATGCGGAGACGATGATACGTGAGTAGCTCAATTGGCAGAGCAGCGGTCTCCAAAACCGCAGGTTGGGGGTTCGAGTCCCTCCTCACGTGCGAAAGCTTGTGCGCTCAAGGCGGGCAGGCAAAACCGCAGGTTGGGGGTTCGAGTCCCTCCTGACGTGCGCAACTTCTCATGACCATGAAAGTCGATGAAAGAAAAGATCCTCAATTTTTTTAGAGACGTCCGGAAAGAAATGGAAAAAGTAACGTGGCCAACGCGTGAAGAGCTCGTGGAATCCACGAAGATTGTCATTATTGTATCGCTCATCATCTCAGTGTTTACCTATGTGGTGGACTTTGTGGTGAGTAAAGCCATGCAATCGATATTATAAGAGAGAAAGTGAGCGGAACTTTGGAAAAACGCTGGTATGTCGTCCGGACGTATTCGGGACATGAGGCCAAAGTCAAAGTCTATCTGGAATCGGAAGTCGCACGTGCAAACCTGGCCGAGAGGGTATCCAGCGTCCTGATACCTTCTGAAAAAGTCGTGGAAGTGAAAGATGGGAAGAAAAAGACAAAAGTGAAAAACTTTTTTCCCGGATATGTTCTCGTCGAAGCGATACTCGACAAAGAAACGACGCATCTTATTCTGGAGGCCCCGTCCGTCCTCGGATTTGTACCGGACAAACACAACCCCGCGCCGCTTCAACCCGATGAAGTACGGAGACTCGTCGGCAAGATGGAGGAAAAACAAGAAGTGGAACTCATGGAGATCCCGTTCCGCGTTGGGGATCCTGTAAAAGTCGTCGAAGGTCCGTTTAATAACTTTAATGGTTTTGTGAAGGAAGTAAATCCCGAAAAACTCAAAGTGAAGGTCGAAGTCAGTATTTTTGGACGGAAGACTCCCGTCGAGCTGGATTTCTCGCAGGTTGAGCTCGAAAAATAGTTCGTAAACTCTGGAAACGTAAGAAATGAAAAAAGTCACAGGATTTGTAAAGCTGCAGATTCCGGCCGGTCAGGCGAACCCGGCACCGCCTGTTGGTCCCGCACTCGGTCAAAAGGGAATCAATATCATGGAATTCTGCAAACAGTTTAATGCGCGAACCAAAGAGCAGCAGGGGCTAATCATTCCAGTAATTATCACGGTGTTCAGTGATAAGTCGTTCACGTTTATCACGAAAACGCCGCCTGCGGCGACTCTCTTGTTGAAGGCCGCGAAGGTTGAAAAAGGTTCGGGCGAACCAAACCGCAATAAAGTCGGCAAGGTGACACAGAAGCAGGTTCGTGAAATCGCTGAAATGAAAATGGCTGACCTGAACGCATCCAGCGTCGAATCGGCAATGATGATGATTGCCGGAACGGCACGGAGTATGGGCATCGTCGTGGAAGAGTAAAGGACTATCCGGAGCGCACCATGAGAAAACGCAGCAAACGATTTACCGCAGCTTCCAAAAGAATCGAAAACAAGAATTATTCCATTTCGCAGGCGGTCGAGAAGGTGAAAGAGACTGCAACGGCGAAGTTCAGCGAGTCTGTGGACATTGCCGTGCGTCTTGGTGTTGACCCCAAAAAGGCCGACCAGGCTATTCGCGGTACTGTTGCCTTGCCCCACGGGATCGGAAAAGCCGTGCGCGTGCTTGTCATCGCCAAGCCCCCAAAAGACGAAGAGGCAAAGGCGGCGGGCGCTGACCACGTTGGTTTCAAAGAGTATCTTGACAAAATTCAGCAGGGATGGGCCGAGGTCGACGTTATTATCGCGACGCCCGATGTCATGGCGGATCTGGGAAAACTTGGAAAAATCCTCGGACCCAGAGGATTGATGCCCAACCCGAAAAGCGGAACGGTGACGATGGATATCGGGAAGTCGGTCAAAGAAGTAAAAGCCGGGAAAATTGAATTTCGTGTGGACAAAGATGGCATCGTCCATGCGTCCATCGGCAAAGTGAATTTCGAGCCACAGAAACTCGTGGACAACATCCACTCGTTTTTGAATACGATTGTTCGACTGAAACCTGCCACGGCGAAGGGGCAGTATATAAAGAGTATCGCTCTGTCGACAACAATGGGGCCGGGTGTGCGAATCGATCGGAGTGAAGTCGCGGCACACTAAGAAAAAGTTTACGCACTCACATATACATTCTCTGCCCGATGCCTCGAAGGAGGGCTTCTCATTGGGTAAGGAACATGAGGGATAAACAATGAAACGCAGTGAAAAAGAATCGATCATAGCTGAGGTCGCCGACAAAGCATCTCGCGCCACTGCGATGTACTTTGCGAATTTTACGGGATTGAATGTTGCAGAGGAGACTGAGTTGCGCCGGGAATTCCGTAAATCGGGCGTTGAATACACCGTCGTAAAGAACACGCTTGCGAAGAAAGCTCTGGAGCGCGTCACCGGTTACGACCGAATGTATGACAAGCTTGTTGGGCCGACGGGCATTGCGTTTTCGTACGATGATGTCACAACGCCTGCAAAGATCATCAAGAAATTTTCCGACAAAACTGGAAAGTTTGCGCTCAAGGTCGCGGTGCTGGAAAAGCAGATCTATGACGGAACCAAACTTGACCAACTTTCCAAACTTCCGTCGAGAAAAGAAATTATAGCGAGCATTCTTGGCAGCCTTCAGTCTCCGGTAGCAGGTATCGTTGGGGTGCTGAATGCTGTTGCGAGAGATCTGGCCAGTGTCATCGATCAGATCGCGAAAAAGAAGCAGCCCGCATAACAAATCGAAAACACTCTACCACCAAGGAGAAATACTATGTCAGCCGTAGCAGAAATTGTCGATAAGATTGAAAAACTTTCCCTCCTGGAGGCTGTGGAATTGAAGAAAGCACTGGAGGACAAGTTTGGCGTAACCGCCGCCGCGCCCATGATGATGGGCGGCATGATGCCCGGAGCCGCCGCAGGTGCAACAGCGGCCGCTGCAGAAGAAAAGACTGAGTTCACCGTCGAGCTGAAGAGTGCCGGAGCCCAGAAAATCAATGTCATCAAAGTCGTTCGTGCAGCCACCGGACTGGGTTTGAAAGAAGCGAAGGATCTTGTGGACGGCGCGCCCAAGGTTGTCAAAGAAGGTTTGTCCAAAGACGAAGCAGAGAAGCTCAAAAAAGAACTGGAAGAAGCTGGAGCTCAGGTCGAGCTTAAGTAATTTCAGAACTTTTTCGGGCCAATCGTTGTTACCACAACAGCGCTTCTTAGCGAAAACCTGTTCAGAGCCGGTGGCTCCCGCTCTTTCAAGCGGTTTGAGTCATCGGCTTGTGCTGTTCTTACATGAGACGCCCGCACGAAACGTCATTCCAGATTTTTACACTGCACTTCAACTTTAAGGAGTCGTTACGTTGAAATACTCATCCAACGGAACAAACGGTCGCACGTCCTTCGGACGAATTCCGTCCGTCATTGAAACACCCGACCTCCTGAACGTCCAGACTGATTCATTCAATAATTTTCTGCAGGCGGATACTCCTCCGCGCCGGCGAAAGAAAATGGGACTGCAGCAGGTCTTCGAAACGAATTTCCCGATCGCCGATGCGAGAGAGAATTTTCTCCTCGAGTTCGTCGAGTATTATGTCGAGAAACCAAAATACACCGTTGTCGAGTGCCAGGAGCGCGGCCTGACGTACGCCGTTCCTCTCAAGGCCAAATTAAGGCTCTCATCGAAGAAAGAGGGGAGCAAGGAATTCACGGACACGATCGAACAGGAAGTGTATCTCGGCAACCTGCCTGCAATGACGTACCGCGGGACGTTCATCATTAACGGAGCGGAGCGGGTGATTGTAAGCCAGCTGCACCGTTCGCCCGGCGTGTTTTTCGGCGAATCCATCCATCCGAATGGGACGATGATGTATTCAGCCAGGATCATCCCCTTCCGGGGCTCGTGGGTTGAATTTGCGACGGACATTAACAACGTCATGTACGCCTATATTGACCGCAAGAAGAAGTTCCCGGTCACCACGTTGCTTCGCGCTCTCGGCTATTCATCCGACGACGCTATTATGGATTTGTTCGGGTTGGTCGAGGATGTGGACGTCAACAAGGTTAATTTGAAGGATTATCTTGAACGCATCATTTGCAGCGATGTGTTTGACAAGAAGACCGGTGAGATTTTTATTAATAAAGATGCAAAGCTCACGGAAGAGCACATCAAGCAGATCAAGAAAGCTGAGATCAAGAAGATACGATTCCTTCGAACGGATGAGGGAACACATGGCTCGGTCATCGCAAACACAATCCAGAAGGACTCCGCTCGCTCAGAGGAGGACGCCCTGGAGGCAATCTATTCACAACTTCGCTCCGGCGAGGCTCCGGATCTCGACACTGCGAAAAACCTCATTGACCGGCTTTTCTTCAACCCGAAACGATACGACCTTGGCGACGTCGGCCGACATCGTCTCAACGCAAAACTCGGGCTCGACATCCCGCTGACAGTCACCACGTTGACGAAGGAAGACATCATTGCTATCGTCAAGTACCTGATGGACCTGCAACAGGGTCGAAAAACAGTGGACGACATCGACCATCTTGGCAACCGTCGTGTACGCACGGTGGGCGAGCAATTGGCCCAACAGTTTAACATCGGGCTTTCCCGGATGACGAGGACCATTCGCGAAAGAATGAACCTTCGTGATACCGAGACGATCGCGCCGCAGGATCTTGTCAATGCTCGGACTATTACGAGCGTCATTAATGCGTTTTTCGGGACGAATCAACTTTCGCAATTCCTGGATCAAACGAACCCGTTGTCAGAGATGACGCACAAGCGGCGCGTTTCGGCCCTTGGCCCGGGCGGTTTGACGCGTGAGCGCGCAGGCTTTGAAGTGCGCGACGTCCATTACACCCACTACGGACGCTTGTGCCCGATTGAAACTCCCGAAGGTCCAAACATCGGGTTGATATCTTCACTTTGCATTCACGCCCGCATCAATGATTTCGGATTCATCGAAACTCCATATCGGAAAGTAAAAAACGGGCGAATCTCCGAGGAGATAGAATTTCTCACAGCGGAAAAAGAAGATGAGGTTACGATTGCCCAGGCAAACGCGCCTATCGATGAGAAGAATCATTTCAAGGAAGAGAAGGTAAAATCCAGGTTCCAGAGTGATTATCCTCTCGCAGAACCGGAAAAAATCCAATACATGGACGTTGCACCGAACCAGATTGTCAGCGCCGCGGCAGCGTTGATCCCATTCCTTGAGCACGATGACGCAAATCGCGCACTCATGGGCTCAAACATGCAACGCCAGGCGGTCCCGTTGTTGCAGCCGGTTGCTCCGATTGTCGGGACTGGCCTTGAGGAAAAACTTGCCCGGGATTCCAGGACCATCATCACTGCCCAGCGGAATGGTGTCGTCGAATCGGTTTCCTCTGAAAATATCGTCGTTCAGTATGACATCGATGAAAACAGCATCGAGGCCATTGTCAGCTTTGACGACAAGAAACGCGTTGAATACAAGCTCACGAAGTTTTTGCGGACGAACCAGGATACCTGTATCAACCAAAAGCCTGTGGTGAACGAAGGCCAGCGATTCAAGAAGGGGGATGTGCTTGCGGATGGTTGTGCGACAGATCATGGCGAGCTTGCCCTTGGCCGGAATATTCTCGTTGCCTTCATGCCGTGGCGCGGATACAACTTTGAAGACGCAATTATTGTGAGCGAGCGGCTTGTGGCCGAGGATGTGTTTACCTCGATTCACATCGAGGAGTTCGAGTTACAGGTCCGGGACACGAAGCGAGGCGAGGAAGAGCTGACGCGCGAGATTCCCAACGTCAGTGAAGAAGCGACGAAGGATTTGGACGAAAATGGAATCGTGAGGGTCGGGGCGGAGGTGAATGAAGGCGATATCCTCATCGGGAAAATTACTCCGAAAGGCGAGACAGACCCGACGCCGGAAGAAAAGCTTCTCAAGGCAATTTTCGGCGAAAAGGCCGGCGATGTGAAAGACGCCTCCTTGAAAGCGCCGCCGGGAATGAAGGGAATCGTTATTTCGACAAAGCTTTTCAGCCGAAAGAAAAAAGACACGGAGAGCAAGAAAGAAGACAAGAGAAAGCTGGAAGCTCTCGACAGGTCGCGCCGCCGCGAGTTGAAAGAGCTTGAAGAAAAACTCGCCAGGAAACTCGACCAGTTGCTCGACGGCGAAAAATCCATCGGCATTCGAGACAACGACGGCAACGTTGTACTCCGAAGTGGTACCGCACTGAAAGAAGACACCTTCCAGACGCTCGGTAATCTGGAAAAACTTGACGTCTCTCAAAACTGGATCGATGACACCCGCAAGCACAATGTCGTCGTGAAGGTTTTCGAGAACTTCCGTCAAAAGCAGAGCGAGATTGAGGAATTGTATCGCCATGAAAAGAACAAGATCCAGCTTGGCGATGAACTTGCTCCCGGGATTGTTCAGCTGGCGAAGGTTTATGTCGCGAAGAAGCGAAAACTTGCGGTCGGCGACAAGATGGCCGGAAGGCACGGAAACAAGGGTGTGGTTTCCACGATCGTCCCTGTGGAAGACATGCCGTTCTTGCCGAACGGACGACCCGTGGATATCGTGTTGAACCCTCTTGGTGTCCCGTCAAGAATGAACCTCGGCCAATTGTTTGAAGTTGCCCTCGGATGGGCGGGCCGCGAATTGGGTGAGAAGTTTTCCTCCCCTATTTTCGACGGCGCATCGTGGGAAGAGGTGCAACAATATCTCGAGAAGGCGGGCCTCAGCCAAAACTCAAAGTCCGTGCTCATTGACGGCCGTACCGGCGAGCCTTTTGACCAGGAAGTCACTGTTGGCTACCTCTACATGATGAAACTTTCCCACATGGTGGATGACAAGATCCACGCGCGTTCCATTGGTCCGTACTCGCTCATTACGCAACAGCCCCTCGGCGGAAAAGCCCAGTTTGGCGGTCAGCGGTTTGGAGAGATGGAAGTGTGGGCTCTCGAGGGCTATGGAGCCGCACACGTTCTGCAGGAAATCCTTACGGTCAAGTCGGACGACGTCGTTGGCCGGGCCAAGGTGTATGAATCCGTGGTCAAAGGAGAAAACTTGCCGGAACCCAACGTTCCCGAATCGTTCAATGTTCTGGTCAGGGAGCTGCAAGGGTTGGGGCTCGAAGTGAGAATTGAATGATGTGATTGCCTGCGGAAAAACGTTCCGCGTCGAACGCAATCAACATCACTATAGGAGGTTTCATGCCGTACATCATGAATGAACCAAAAGAGAAAAAGAGCTTTTCGAAAATCACCATCAGCCTTGCTTCACCGGACATGATTTTGTCCAGGTCGCATGGCGAAGTGACGAAGCCGGAGACGATTAACTATCGTTCGTTCAGGCCGGAAAAAGACGGGCTGTTCTGCGAAAAAATCTTCGGCCCCGTCCGGGACTGGGAATGCCATTGCGGAAAATATAAACGCATTCGGTACAAAGGCATCGTGTGCGACCGTTGCGGCGTTGAGGTCACGCAGAAGAGTGTCAGGCGTGAACGGATGGGCCATATTTCGCTTGCCGTCCCCGTCGTCCACATTTGGTATTTTCGCTCCCTTCCCAGCAAGATCGGCAATGTTTTGGGAGTCGGCTCCAAAGAGCTGGAAAAGATCATCTACTATGAATCTTATGTTGTTGTCAATCCAGGAACGACCGGACTTCAAAAACTCGACCTGATTTCCGAGGATCAATACCTGGAAATTCTCGCCTCACTCCCCGAGACGAATCAAGACCTTGAGGACAGCGACCCGAAGAAGTTTATCGCAAAAATGGGTGGCGATGCAGTCAAAGATCTCTTGAAGCGCGTGAACGTGGAGCAAATGGCAGCGGAACTTCGCGTCCAGGTCAAGTCAGAGACTTCCGTTCAGAAAAAGCAGGAAGCTCTCAAGCGACTTCGTGTTGTGGAAGCGTTTCGCAAAAGCGAGGAGAGTGCCCCCAATAAGCCGGAATGGATGGTGCTCGACGTTATCCCGGTCATTCCGCCGGAACTCAGGCCGCTGGTGCCACTCGAAGGAGGGCGATTCGCAACATCGGACTTGAACGACCTCTACCGGAGAGTCATCATTCGCAATAACCGCCTGAAACGTCTTATCGAAATCAAGGCTCCGGAGGTTATTCTCCGGAATGAAAAGCGAATGCTGCAGGAGGCGGTGGCTTCACTTTTTGAGAATTCGCGGAGAATTAACGCAGTTCGAAGCGACAACAACCGCGCTCTCAAGTCGCTTTCCGATATGCTCAAGGGAAAACAGGGCCGGTTCCGTCAAAATCTTCTCGGCAAACGTGTCGATTATTCCGGCCGCTCGGTGATCGTTGTGGGACCGGAGTTAAAGTTGCACGAGTGCGGGTTGCCGAAGGATATGGCTGTGGAGCTTTTCAAGCCGCACATCATTCGCAAGCTGATCGAGCGCGGTCTTGTCAAAACTGTGAAGAGCGCGAAAAAGATGGTGGACAAAAAGGGGCCTGAAGTGTGGGACATCCTTGACCGGATCATTGACGGCCATCCGGTTATGCTCAACCGTGCGCCGACTCTGCACCGGCTAGGTATTCAGGCATTTCAGCCCGTTCTCGTGGAGGGAAAAGCCATCCGTATTCACCCGATGGTCTGCACAGCGTTCAACGCGGACTTCGACGGAGACCAGATGGCTGTCCACGTGCCGCTTTCCTATGAAGCCCAGCTTGAAGCGCGCATGCTGATGCTCTCGAGCCATAATATCCTTTCGCCTGCAAACGGTGCACCCATTGTCACGCCGACCCAGGACCAGGTTCTTGGCTGCTACTACCTGACGAAATCACGTCCGGGAGAGCCGGGTGAAGCAAAACTCTTCTCTTCTCCATCTGAGGTCATCGTTGCATACGACCAGGGAAATGTCGGGCTTCACGCGAGAATTAAAGTTCGGATAGGGAAAGAAGTCGCAGAAACGACGACAGGACGTGTGCTTTTCAACGAAATTGTCCCGAAAGAAATACCGTTTATCAACGAACTGCTGAACAAAAAACGGCTCGTTCAAATCATTGCCACGGTATTCCGTCGTTGCGGGAATCTGGTAACGGCACAGTTTCTTGACAAGCTGAAAACGCTCGGCTTCACATATGCCACAAAAGGAGGTTTGTCGGTTTCCGTCGGGGATGTTATCATCCCGAAAGAAAAGCACGATATCGTCGGAAAAGCTTCGCGCGACGTCGAAAGCGTGGATAATCAATACTATCGCGGCTTTATCACGAATGGCGAACGGTATAACAAGGTCATCGACATCTGGACTCGTGCAACCAGTAGAATCGCGGAACGGTTATTTGACGCGCTCCAGCATGACCGCGACGGATTCAACTCTCTCTATATGATGGTCGATTCCGGAGCCCGTGGTTCGAAAGAGCAGGTCCGTCAGCTCGCAGGTATGCGCGGATTAATGGCAAAGCCCCAGAAAAGCATGTCGGGTGCAACGGGCGAATTAATCGAGAATCCGATTATTGCGAACTTCCGGGAGGGGCTGTCTATTCTCGAGTATTTTATTTCCACGCACGGCGCTCGCAAGGGGCTGGCTGACACTGCATTAAAAACAGCGGACGCAGGATACCTGACGCGGCGTCTCATCGACGTTGCTCAGGACGGAATCATTTCTGAGAAGGATTGCGGCACAATTCAAGGTGTTCTGACTGGAGCATTGAAAGAGGGCGAAGATGTGAAGGAGCCTCTCGCCGAGCGTATTCTTGGACGAGTATCCCTCAATGATGTTGTTGACCCGTTAACGAATGAACGTATTGTAAAGTCGGGAGACCTCATTGACGAGGACAAGGCGCTGAGAATTTCAGAAACATCCATTGAGGCTGTGTTGATTCGTTCCGTGCTGACATGCGACTCACGACGTGGAATCTGCGCAAAATGCTACGGAAGAGACCTTACGACGGGGAACCTCGTTGAGCCCGGAACAGCCGTTGGTGTCATTGCTGCGCAGTCGATTGGCGAGCCCGGCACGCAGTTGACTCTTCGCACATTCCACACCGGCGGAACGGCAAGTCTTATTGCCGCGCAATCACAGATTACCTCGAAGTTCGACGGTAAGGTGAAATACGACGGCGTGAAGTTCATTGAATACGGAAGCGACACGGAGAAGAAACTCGTCGTGTCAGGCCGAAGCGGTGTGATCAATATTATGGACCAGGACAATCGCATTTTGACGAAATACGACGTTCCATACGGAGCTTCTTTGACTATCGTCGACGGTTCGAAAGTCACCAAGGGTGAGCTCGTCTACGAATGGGATCCGTACAATGCAGTCATTGTTTCGGAACACAGCGGAACTGTGAAATATGTCGACCTGAAGGAAAACACGACGTTCCGCGAGGAACCGGACGATCAAACGGGACACATTCAGAAGGTTGTCATCGATAGCCGTGAGAAAAGTTTCATTCCCGCCATTACCATTGTTAACAAGAAGGGACACAAGGCTGTTACGTATCCTGTCCCGACGCGGGCACATCTGATTGTGGATGACGGAGAGGAAATCCAGGCAGGCACGATTCTGGTAAAAATTCCGCGTGACATCGGAAAGACAAGGGATATCACGGGTGGATTGCCCAGAGTGACGGAGTTGTTTGAGGCTCGGCATCCGAGCGACCCCGCCGTCGTTTCAGAAATCGACGGAGTGGTTACCATTGGACAGCCGAAGCGCGGTTCACGGGAAGTTTTTGTCACGAGCCATGACGGCAAGGACAAACGGACGTATCTTATTCCCCTTGGCAAGCATTTGCTTGTTCAGGATAACGATGTCGTCCGTGCGGGTGAACGCCTCTCTGCCGGCTCAATCGACCCTCATGATATTCTGAAAATCAAGGGGACCACCGCTGTTCAAGAGTATCTGGTGAACGAAATCCAGGAAGTCTACCGGATGCAGGGTGTGAAGATCAACGACAAACACATCGAGATCATTGTTCGACAGATGATGCAGAAGGTTCGCATCGTAGACCCCGGCGACACCAAGTACCTTGAAGGCGACCATGTCGACAAGGCCCGATTGCAGGATGAGAACGAATTCTTGAAGGGGAAAGTCGTCGTTGTCAACAAGGGAGATTCGAAGCTCAAGAACGGTGCCGTGACAGTGAAAAAGACAGTCAGGGAAATCAACCTCGACCTGAAGAAAAAAGAAAAGAAGGTTGTCGAATTCCGCGATGGCGAAGCCGCAACTTCCGAACCGATCCTGTTGGGAATTACTCAGGCTTCCTTAACGACGGATAGCTTCATCTCTGCTGCGTCATTCCAGGAAACAACCAAAGTACTCACCGATGCTGCAGTGGAGGCAAAGGTGGACATGCTGCTCGGCCTGAAGGAGAATGTCATCATGGGTCACCTGATACCGGCAGGCACGGGACAAAAGAAATTCAAAGACATCCTGGTGGTAGCGAAGGAGGCGCAGATTGAGGAGGTTGAGGAAGAAGCGGAGGTTGTTGCGGGTGGCGATGGAGAGGGCGAGAAGAAAACGAAACGCAAGGCTAAATCTGTTGCTTAAAAAGCGTGTTTGTGTAAAACACTCGTTGACAATTATCCCAAAAATCGTTACATTTAAAGGCTAAATCTGAAAACGGAGTAATTCGAGATTGCCAACGATCAACCAATTAGTACGGGCCAGCCGCGAACGAGTTTTGTGGAAGAGCAAATCACCCGCTCTTCAGGGGAGTCCGCAAAAAAGAGGGGTTTGCACGAGGGTGTACACAACGACGCCCAAGAAACCGAATTCGGCTTTAAGGAAAGTGGCGCGCGTCCGGCTGACGAATAGCATTGAAGTCACGGCGTACATCCCGGGCGAGGGTCACAATCTTCAGGAACACTCTATTGTACTCATTCGTGGAGGCAGAGTGAAGGATCTTCCCGGAGTTCGGTATCATATCATCCGTGGAACTCTTGACACGCAGGGTGTGCAGGATAGGAAACAAGGTCGTTCGAAGTATGGGGCGAAAAGGCCAAAAGCGTAACCATGAGAAAAAAGAGAGCCACCAAGAGAATCATCGCGTCGGACCCAAAGTACCACGACATGCTTGTCGCAAAGTTTACCAATAGCCTCTTACGGCAGGGCAAAAAGCATATTGCACGCAGGATTCTCTACCAGGCGTTTGGTTTTATTGAGCAAAAGACCAAGAAGAACCCTCTGGAGGTGTTTAAGAAGGCGGTTGACAACGCCTCTCCTCTTATAGAAGTAAGAGCTCGCAGAGTCGGTGGTGCTACCTATCAAGTACCTACAGAAGTTCGCCCCGAGCGGCGAACCGCTCTCGCAATCCGTTGGTTGATTGGCCACGCGAAGGAACGCTCGGAGAAGTCTATGTCGCAAAACCTGGCTTCGGAATTGATCGCAGCATCGACCGGCGACGGCGGCGCGATCAAGAAAAAGGACGACGTCCACAGGATGGCCGAAGCCAACAAGGCTTTTGCGCATTTTCGTTGGTAATTCTGCACTAACAACAATGTATGTGTGTCGTGCCTGATGTTCTCCTTGCGAGGACGGTCAGGGATGCACGTGTCGGAAAAAAGATATGCCTCGGGATTATACATTAGAAAAAACCAGAAACATCGGCATCATGGCGCACATCGATGCCGGGAAGACGACCACGACTGAACGGATCCTGTTCTACACGGGAAAGCTTCATCGAATGGGCGAAGTGCATGACGGTGCCGCCACGATGGACTGGATGGAGCAGGAAAAGGAGCGCGGTATCACGATTACAAGCGCTGCGACGACGTGTTTCTGGAACAACCATCGCATCAACATCATCGACACGCCCGGACACGTTGACTTCACGATTGAGGTCGAACGCTCCTTGCGCGTCCTTGACGGTGCGGTGGCTCTGTTCTGTTCCGTCGGCGGTGTTGAGCCTCAGTCTGAAACCGTTTGGCGCCAAGCTGATAAGTACGGCGTGCCGCGCATTGCATTTGTCAACAAGATGGACAGGGCCGGGGCTGATTTCATTGCTGTTGTTGAAATGATCAAGCAGCGATTCAGCGCCAACGCGGTACCTCTTCAGTTGCCCGTCGGTGAAGGTGAAATGTTTGCCGGAATTATCGACCTCATTTCGATGAAGGCGCGCATGCATCATGAAGGCAATCAGGGAATGACATGGGACGAGATTGAGATTCCCGAGAAATTGAAAACAAAAGCGAATGAGTATCGGATCAAAATGCTTGAAGCCGTCGCCGATGAAGACGACAGCCTTCTCGCCAAGTACCTCGACGGGAAGGAAATTTCCCCCGCTGAGATCAAAGCAGTTTTACGCCGTGCGACATTGAAAGTCAGTATTGTTCCTGTGTTCTGTGGCTCCTCCTTCAAGAATAAGGGCGTTCAAATGTTGCTGGACGCGATCGTCGATTTCCTGCCGTCGCCTGTTGATACCAATAACGGAGAAGTTCACGGGCACCATCCCCATCGTCATGACGACGTGGTTCGCAAAGTCAACGATAAGGACAAATTTACGGCTCTGGCATTCAAAATTATGAGTGACCCGTTTGTCGGTCGCTTGACCTATTTCCGTGTATATAGCGGGACGCTTCATGCGGGTTCGTATGTTTACAACGCTACCTCGGACAGAAAAGAGCGTGTTGCCAGGATTCTCCGCATGCATGCAAACCATCGAGAGGAAGTTGAGCAGGCATATGCCGGAGATATCGTAGCGGCCATCGGCTTAAAGCACACACGCACGGGAGATACGCCCACGGATGAATCTGACCCCATCATTATGGAGAAGATGGTGTTTCCGAATCCTGTTATTGATGTTGCCATTGAACCCAAGACGAAAGTAGATCAGGAAAAAATGGGTGAGGCCTTGCAACGATTGGCCGAAGAAGATCCTACCTTCAGGATTTCTTCAAACGAGGAAACCGGGCAAATGATTGTCAGCGGTATGGGAGAGCTTCATCTGGAAATTATTATCGACCGTATGAAACGCGAGTTCAAAGTCGAAGCAAATGTCGGCAAGCCTCAGGTTGCCTACAAGGAAACCATCACCAAAAAGGTCACAGCTGAAGGGAAGTTTGTACGACAATCCGGCGGACGGGGACAATACGGCCATGTCGTGGTTGAAATGGAACCGAACGAAAAAGGCAAAGGATTCGAATTTGAAAACGACATCGTCGGCGGCGTGGTGCCGAAAGAATACATAAAGCCGACGGAACAGGGGATTTTTGAGGCGATGCGAAACGGAGTTCTCGCCGGCTATCCCGTAGAAGACGTAAAAGTGAGATTGTTCGATGGTTCCTATCACGATGTGGATTCCTCTGAAATGGCGTTCAAGATTGCCGGTTCCATAGCTTTCAAAGAAGGAGCAAAAAAAGCCGGCCCGATCATCCTCGAGCCTATCATGGATGTCGAAGTGGTCACGCCGGAGGAATACCTCGGGGATGTTATGGGCGACCTTAACTCCCGCCGCGGGAAGATCGAGGGGATGAACACACGTAAAGATGCTCAGGTTGTCAAGGCTCTCGTTCCGCTGTCCGAAATGTTTGGTTATGCGACCCAGGTTCGTTCAATGACGCAGGGTCGCGCGCTCTATACAATGCAGTTCTCTCACTACGAGCCTGTTCCGAGGTCGATTTCGGACCAGATCATTGAGAAGGTGAGAGGCAAAGAAGCGGTTCCCGCATAATGATTTCGCTCACTCGAATCCAGTTTAACTAAAGGAGGGCCCCATGGCAAAGGCAAAATTCGACCGCAGCAAGCCGCACGTGAACGTCGGCACCATCGGCCACGTTGACCACGGTAAAACGACGCTGACAGCAGCAATCACAATGGTCTTGAACAAGAAAGGACTTTCGGATGTACGGACGTTCGACTCGATTGACAACGCCCCTGAAGAAAAAGCACGCGGTATTACGATTGCCACAGCGCACGTCGAATACGCCACAGAAAAGCGGCACTATGCTCACGTCGACTGTCCGGGCCATGCCGATTATGTAAAGAACATGATCACCGGCGCGGCGCAAATGGATGGGGCAATTCTTGTCGTTGCAGCGACAGACGGGCCGATGCCTCAAACGAGGGAACACATTCTGCTCGCCCGCCAGGTTGGCGTGCCGAGGATTGTGGTGTTTCTCAATAAAGTGGACGCTGTAGATGACCCGGAGCTGCTGGACCTCGTTGAGCTGGAACTCCGCGACCTCTTGAAGAAATTTGAATTCCCCGGAGACGAGATTCCAATGATTCGCGGATCCGCCCTGAAAGCCATGGAAGCGGCCCTCAGGCCGGATGTAAAGCCCGATGATCCTGCGTTCAAGTCCATTATGGACCTCATGAATGCTGTCGATACCTATGTCCCCCTTCCAAAGCGCGACATTGAAAAACCATTCTTGATGCCGGTGGAAGACGTATTCTCTATTACCGGCCGCGGCACGGTCGGCACAGGGCGCGTGGATCGCGGGAAGTGCAAGGTTGGAGACGAAGTTGAAGTGATCGGGCTCGGCCAACATAAGAAGACCGTTGTCACGGGAGCTGAAATGTTCCGGAAGGAGCTCGATGAAGTCGTGGCGGGTGATAATGCCGGGTTGCTCCTTCGTGGAATTGAAAAGAACGACCTTGAACGCGGTATGGTTGTCGCAAAACCGGGTTCCATTACCCCGCACAAGAAATTCACGGCTCAGGTGTACGTGTTGAAAAAAGAAGAGGGCGGCCGTCACACGCCGTTTCTGACGGGATATCGTCCCCAGTTCTATTTCCGGACAACGGATGTCACCGGCGTCATTTCGCTGCCGAGCGGTGTCGAGATGGTTATGCCCGGTGATAACCTCGATGCGGTGAATGTCGAACTCATTTCGACCATTGCGATGGAAGAAGGGCTTCGGTTTGCTATCCGTGAGGGTGGACGCACCGTAGGTGCTGGCGTCGTGACAAAGATTCTCGAGTAACGGTTTTCAAGATCGGCGCCGCAATCAAAGCGCCACATTATCTGAGGAGTTACCGTGGCTGGTCAAAAGATCCGAATAAAACTGAAGTCATACGACCACAACCTGATAGACAAGTCGGCCGAAAAGATCATTAAAACGGTCCGGTCAACAGGTGCAGTGGTTTCAGGCCCTATTCCCTTGCCGACGAAGAGAAGCGTGTACACGGTCAACCGGTCTCCTCACGTTGACAAGAAGTCACGGGAACAATTCGAAACGCGATCGCATAAGCGCCTGATTGATATTCTGAACTCCACGGGAAAGACAGTCGATTCGTTGATGAAGCTGGAACTCCCTGCCGGAGTTGATGTGGAAATCAAGGTATAAATTCTGAACGTGAAATCGTGAACTCTTGAATGGCTCAAGAGGGCAACGGAGGAAAGAGTGAGCAGTCTTTTAGGAAAGAAAGTCGGAATGACGAGCATCTTCGATGAAAGCGGGGAGGCGATTCCCTGCACAGTCATCGAGGCAGGCCCGTGTTACGTCGTTCAGGTAAGGACGAAGGAAAAAGACGGCTACGACGCCGTTCAGCTGGGTTTTGATGCGCAGAAGGAACGTCTCGTCACGAAACCGTCCAAGGGTCACTTTGATAAAGCCAAAACGAAACCGATGAGGCTGTTGAAGGAATTCAGGAATTTCAACGGAAGTCCCCTCCAGCCGGGCGCCGAAATAAAAGTCGACATCTTCCATCAGGGAGATGTTGTCGATGTCACGGGCCGCTCGAAAGGCCGGGGGTTTCAGGGCGTTGTGAAACGCCATCACTTTGGCGGCGTTGGCATGACATCCCACGGAGCTTCAGACCGTGTGCGTGCACCGGGGTCGATCGGTTCAAGCTCATTCCCGTCGCGTGTTTTCAAAGGAATGAGGATGGGCGGACGGATGGGATTTGAACAAGTGACGGTCAAAAATCTCAAAGTGCTCAAGGTTATTCCGGAATCCAACATTTTGATAGTGAAAGGATCGGTTCCGGGTGCCATCAACTCTTATCTGGAAATCGTTAAACAGAGCTAAGACAGAGCGTACTGATGCAGCTGAATGTGTATAAGATAGACGGTTCCTTGACGGGCGAGAAAGTGACGCTCGACCCCGGTATCTTCGAGGTCAAGCCGAATGATCATGCAATCTACCAGGCGGTGCGCAGCTACATGGCGAACCAGCGGCAGGGGACGCATAAAGTCAAGCCAAGGAATGAAGTGCGCGGAGGCGGAAAAAAACCGTTTCGGCAAAAGAAGACAGGACGCGCCCGTGCAGGAACATCAAGGTCGCCGTTGTGGATCGGCGGCGGCTCCATCTTTGGGCCGATTCCTCATGATTATGTTGTGAAGCTGCCGACAAAAGTGAAGAAACTGGCACGAAAATCTGCCCTGAGTTACAAAGCCAAGAGTGAGGCAATTGTCGTGGTGGAAGATTTCAGCCCGTCTGCACCGAAAACGAAGGAAATCGCGAACGTGTTGAAAGCTCTTTCATTAAACGCAAAAAAGACGTTGCTCCTGACAGGCAAGACGGATCAAACGCTTGTGAAATCCGGGCGCAACATTGCAACACTGAAGGTTCGAGAGGCGGACAAGGCATCAACCTACGAGCTTCTCGACAACCAGGTGTTGCTGATCCAAAAAAGTGCCGTCGAAGTATTGCAGAACTCATTCAAGAACTAAAATGGCAATGACAGGAATTCTCATCCGGCCGATTATTACTGAAAAGATTACGGGCATGCAAGACCGACGGCAGTATGCGTTTGAAGTTCCTTTGGCTGTGAACAAAGTCGAAGTCGGCAAAGCCGTCGAGAAAAAATTCAAAGTTCACGTTACGAGTGTGCGCACGCTGAGAGTAAAGGGAAAAGGTAAGACGCAACTTACCCGAGCAGGCCGCTTTCAGGGTCGGACGAAAACGTGGAAGAAAGCGATCGTGACGCTGAAGGAAGGCGACAAGATTGATTTCTTCGGGAATGTTTAAGCAGAAAAAAGAATGGCGATTCGAAAACTAAAACCCAGGACTCCCGCGACCCGCTTCTATTCGATTTCCACCTTTGAGGAAATCACGAAGCAGAAGCCGGAAAAGCGGCTTATGGAGTCTCTGAAAAAATCAGGCGGCCGGAACAACCTCGGACGGATTACTTCACGTCATCGTGGAGGTGGACACAAGAGGCAGTATCGACTCATCGATTTCAAACGCGAGAAAAGAATCCCGGGAAAAGTAGCGTCGATAGAATACGATCCGAACAGATCAGCCCGGATTGCGCTCGTTCAATATCCTGACGGGGATAAGCGTTATGTCCTCGCTCCGGACGGTTTGAAAGTCGGCCAGACCATTGAGTCGGGTCCCGAAGCCGAAGTGCAGACGGGGAATGCGATGCCGCTCAATAATATTCCGGTCGGCTCATTCGTTCACAACGTTGAAATGGTGCGGGGTAAAGGCGGTCAGATGGGCCGGAGTGCAGGGAATTCTCTTCAGTTGATGGCGAAAGAGGGTGACTTTGCGACGCTAAAACTACCATCGGGCGAAGTCCGGAAACTGCCTCTGCTGTGTTACGCCACCGTCGGTGTTGTTGGGAACCTCGACCACGAGAACATCAGCCTCGGCAAGGCGGGCCGGTCCCGCTGGCTTGGCATTCGTCCACAAACGCGCGGCATGGCCATGAATCCGGTAGACCATCCGATGGGCGGAGGCGAGGGACGGTCAAAGAGCGGTGGCGGGTGGCAGCATCCTGAGTCACCGTGGGGGAAGTACGCAAAGGGGTTGAAAACTCGCAAGCGGAAACGGCAATCGAACAAATACATCGTTAAAAGGCGAAAGTAATTTATGAGTCGCTCCGTCAAAAAAGGGGCTTATGTTGACGCAAAGCTCTTGAAGAAAGTGGAAGCGTTAAACAAATCCAACCAGAAACGGGTGATCAAGACGTGGTCGCGTTCTTCGACCATCATTCCGGATTTCGTGGGACACACGTTTGCGGTGCACAACGGGAACAAGTTCATCCCCGTGTACATTCACGAAGCGATGGTAGGCCACAAGCTTGGAGAATTTGCACCGACGCGCATTTTCCGGGCGCATCCGGGAATCAAGAAGGAAGAAACAACGCCGCCGGCGGCATAAGAGCATGGAAGCACGAGCTATCAACAGGTTTGTTTCAACATCCCCGCGAAAAATGAGATTAGTCATCGACCTCATTCGCGGCCGCGGAGTGGACGAGGCATTGAGCATTCTCCATTTTTCTCCGAAGCACGCGGCGAGAACGGCCGAAAAAGTGTTGCGGTCCGCGATTTCAAATTTTCAGAACAAGGATGAAGCGGGTCGCGTCGAAACAGCCACCCTTTTTGTACGGCATGCATTTGTCGACGTTGGGCCAACGATGAAGCGCATCAGGCCTGCCCCGATGGGCCGCGCGTTCAGGATTCGAAAACGGTCGAATCACATTACGATCGTGATCGGACAACGGGAAATGCCGAAAGTGGCAGAGAAGAAGAAGGAAACGCCTGCACCGAAGGAAGCGTCCGGGAAAGAGACAAAAGAAGTCCAGGCGAAAGCGGCAAAGACAACGGAAGCGGTGTCAAAGGGACGAAAGTCAAAGGAAACTCAGCCGAAGTCCAAAACAAAAAAATCTGAATCGGTTTCCTAAGGAGGAATGCTTGGGTCAAAAAACTAATCCGAATGGTTTTCGTCTGGGAGTTGTTCGCTCCTGGGACGCAAACTGGTATGACGACAAAAGTTTCTCCGGGAAACTTCAGGAAGACCTCGTCGTCCGCAACTATGTGCGCAACAGACTCAAGAAAGCCGGTATTGCAAGAATTCAAATTGACCGCACGCCCAAGCGCGCAGTGATAACCATCCATACCTCAAGGCCGGGGATTGTGATCGGAAAGAGCGGCAAAGAAATTGCACAGCTCGAAGAAGAACTCAAGAAAGTGACAAGCAAAGAGGTGAAGATTCTGATTCATGAAATCAAACGTCCCGAGCTTGACGCGTACCTGGTGGCAGAAGCGATCGCCTCGCAACTCGAAGGGAGAATTTCCTTCCGTCGCGCCATGAAGCAAGCGATCACCGCGGCGATGCGCATGGGGGCTGAGGGAATCCGGGTTCGTTGCGGAGGCAGGCTTGGCGGAGCCGAGATAGCCCGAAGCGAACATTATAAAGATGGAAGGATCCCGCTCCAGACGATCCGGGCCGATATCGATTACTCAGCGGCAACAGCGTTTACGATTTATGGAGCGATTGGCGTAAAAGTGTGGATTTGTAAGGGCGAGATTATTGGTCCCGCTCCCGTAAGGTAAATAAGGAAGCGCAGTCATGTTAATGCCCAAAAGAGTCAAGTTTAGAAAAGCTCAGCGAGGCCGCATGAGGGGAAAAGCGACCCGCGGAGCGACGATTGCGTTCGGAGATTTTGGGCTCAAGGCGCTCGAACCGGGGTGGATTACGCAGCGCCAAATCGAGGCTTCGCGCGTGACCCTCACGCGCATGATGAAAAGGGAAGGAAAAGTCTGGATTCGCATTTTCCCGGACAAACCTGTCACGAAGAAACCGGCCGAAACCCGCATGGGAAGCGGCAAAGGCATTCCGGAATTTTGGGTTGCTGTGGTGAAGCCTGGCCGGATACTGTTTGAGCTTGGAGGCATCACTAAAGATGCAGCTGCGGAAGCGCTCAGGCTCGCTTCGCACAAACTCCCGATCAAGACCAGATTAGTAGCGCGCGTGGATTACGAAGTCGCATAAAGATGAATTGAAAGAACCATGAAAGCATTCGAATTCCGTCAATTGTCGGACTCTGAGCTGCAAAAGAGACTTCAGGAAGAACAAGAGAACCTTTCGCACCTGAAGTTTCAGAAAGTCATTGGCCAGCTGGAAAATCCGATGAAGATCGACCATATCAAGAAAGACATTGCCCGCATGAACACGATCCTGCGCGAACGTGCGTTGGGGACAGTGATCCCGAAGGCGGAGAAGGTCAACGTGCCGGCTCAGGAAGAGAAAAAGTAACATGTCGACAGAGAACGAAGTGAAACCGCTCGAACGAGGGCAGCGCAAAGTGCGCGTTGGGAAGGTTGTCAGCAACAAGATGCAAAAGAGCATTGTCGTCGCGATCGAACGTAAAGTGGCGCATCCTCTGTTCAAGAAGTATTTTCGCCGCACAACCACGATGATGGCGCATGATGAAAAACGTGAGGCAGGAATCGGCGACCTTGTGAAAATCATGGAAACGAGGCCTCTCAGCAAGCAAAAGCGCTGGAGACTGGTCGAAGTTGTCGAAAAGGCAAAGTAACGAACTCTCATGATTCAAGAAGAAACGAACCTCGTTGTCGCGGACAATTCGGGCGCGAAAAGGATCCGCTGCATTCGCGTCCTGGGCGGCCATGACAAGCGGTATGCTACGGTCGGCGACCTCATTGTGGTTTCCATCAAGAGCGCTATACCGGGCGCCCCTGTCAAGAAAGGGGAGGTCTCGCGCGCCGTGGTCGTCAGAACAAAAAAGGAAATCCGTCGGAAAGACGGCTCGTTCATTCGTTTCGATGAAAATGCAGCCGTGTTGCTGAACCAGCAGGGCGAACCTCGGGGGACACGAATTTTTGGACCGGTCGCGCGTGAATTGCGCGAGCGCCAGTATATGAAAATCATTTCACTCGCACCGGAAGTCCTATAACAATGGCACAAAGCTTACACGTCCACAAAAATGATAATGTCCTTGTTATCACGGGGAACTCTGTCGGCAAGCAGGGAAAAGTGTTGAAAGTGTTTCCTGAGACGAATCGGGTTCTCATCGAGAGCGTCAATATTGTCAAGCGACACACCCGGCCTTCGCAGAAAAATCCTCAGGGAGGCGTCGTTCAGAAAGAAGCTCCCATCCATACCTCGAACGTGATGGTCGTTTGCCCGAAATGTTCCGAGCCGACCCGAGTAGGGCATGCCCACGTGAAAGATGTGACAAGCGGCAAGAGGAAAACAATGCGCGTGTGTAAACACTGCGAAGAGATGTTCTAACGAGTTCAACAATGGCAAAAGAGAAACAAGAGAAAAAAACCGAAAAGCCAGAAAAGGCCAGTCCCGAGACAAAGGGGAAGATGGAAGCCGTTACGGAAGAAAAAGGCGTACCGCCCCGTTTGTTCGTGCGCTACACGAAAGATGTTGTCCCCTCATTAATGAAGCGGTTTGCCTATTCGAGCCGTATGCAGGTGCCCAAGATTGAGAAGGTGGCCATTAATATCGGCGTGGGGCAGGCAACGCAAGACCCTAAACTTCTCGATGCGGCTGTCAAAGAGCTTGAAACGATCACGGGCCAGAAGGTTGCAGTGACGAAGTCCAAGAAGGCGATTTCAAATTTCAAATTGCGCGAGGGATTGCCTATCGGATGCCGTGTCACTCTTCGTCGCGCGCGGATGTATGAGTTCCTTGACCGGTTTATCAGCGTTGCACTGCCGCGCGTTCGTGATTTTCGCGGAGTCTCCGACAAATCTTTCGACGGTCACGGAAATTACACGCTTGGCATCAAAGAGCAGATTATTTTCCCGGAGATTAACGTCGACAAGGTTACAAGGATCACCGGCATGGATATCACTGTTGTGACAACGGCGAATACCGATATCGAAGCGTATGAGTTGCTCAAAGAACTCGGTATGCCATTTGTCAAACGGCAGGAAGTAGTCCAGACAGCAAAGAATAATTAAAAGGAGCTCGCTTGGCACGACTTGCAATGATGGTCAAGGCGAAGAAAACGCCGAAATACAAAGTTCGACATCACAATCGCTGCAACATCTGCGGTCGTCCACGGGCATATTACAGGAAGTTTGGCGTATGCCGCATCTGTCTGAGGAATCTTGCTTTGGAAGGGAAGATTCCCGGAGTACGCAAAGCCAGCTGGTAAGCTCAGAGAAGGAAAACTTCAGACTATGGCATTGACCGACCCGATATCTGATTTCTTAACGAGAATCCGAAACGCTGCGAAGGCAAAGCACCGTCGCGTGGATATCCCGGCATCTAACATGAAAAAAGCGCTCGCGCAAATACTGTTGGACCAGAAATATATTGCCAATTTTGCGGTTCTCGAAGACGGAAAACAAGGTCTGCTTCGTATCAATCTGAAATATCAAAACGGGAGGCCCGCTATGAAGGGATCGCGAAGGGTGAGCAAGCCGGGCATACGCCAGTACCGCGCAGTGGACAAACTCCCTCGTGTGTTAGGCGGATTGGGTGTTGCTATTGTTTCGACATCGAAAGGTGTCATGACCGACGTGCAGGCAAGGAAAGCGAAGGTCGGCGGCGAAATTATTGCATACGTTTGGTAAGGTCAGGAGATTTTCTCGTGTCCCGAATCGGAAAAAAACCAATTCAGATTGTCAAAGGCGTAACGGTCACGCAGAAAGACGGAACCGTCGTCGTCAGAGGGCCTAAAGGCGAGTTAGACGCCAGAGTCCACCCGGACATCAAAGTCGAGGTCAAAGGCGAGGAAGTGCTCGTTTCCAGGAAGTCTGACGACAATGAACACCGCGCGTTGCACGGTCTCTGGAGAGCGCTCATTCAGAACATGTTGCTTGGTGTAACGAATGGCTATTCCAAAAAACTCGAGATTGTCGGTGTTGGCTATCGTGCCGAAATGAAAGGCCAGAAACTCCAGTTGCTGATTGGGTACAGTCATCCGATTCTCTTTGGGCCTCCCAAAGGTGTGAAGCTGGAAGCTCCAACGCAAACAAGTATCACCATCACAGAAGAACGTCGACAAAAAAAGAAAGTCAGGATTCGGAAGAAAATTTTCGGGACTTCCGAGCGTCCACGGTTTACGGTGTACCGAAGTCTGAACCATATCTACGCACAGATTATCGACGACTCGACAGGAAAAACACTCGTTTCAACCTCGACTCTTGCAAAAGAGTTAAGAGATGAACTGAAAAGCTTGAAATCCTCGAAAGATGTGTGCAAAAGAATCGGCGCAGCCACGGCGAAAAAGGCGCTCGAAAAGAAGATCACTACCGTCGTTTTTGACCGCAACGGGTTCCTGTATCACGGCCGTGTCAAAGATGTGGCAGACGGAGCTCGCGAAGGCGGTCTGAAATTCTAACTTTGAGAAAAACCGGCATGGCAAGAATAAAAGCAGGGGAACTGGAACTGAAGGAACGCCTCGTCCACGTCAATCGTGTAGCGAAAGTGGTCAAAGGCGGACGCCGTTTCAGCTTTAACGCCGTCGTCGTCGTCGGAGATGGCAACGGGCACGTGGGTATCGGCCTTGGAAAAGCAAACGAGGTCGCCGATGCCATCGCAAAGGGTGGCGAGGATGCGAAGAAAAATGTCGTGAAGGTTCCTGTCGTGAAAGGAACCATTCCCCACGAGGTTATCGGGAAATTTGGAGCCGGGAGGGTTCTCTTGAAACCCGCCTCTCCGGGCACGGGGTTGATTGCGGGAGGTGGAGTTCGCGCCGTCCTGGAATCAGCGGGCGTAAAAGATGTGCTCACAAAGCAAATGGGTTCTTCGAATCCGCATAACGTGGTAAAAGCAACGATGCAGGCTCTGTTAAACCTCACGGATGCCAAAATGGTCGCCGCGCGTCGCGGGATGACGCTCCAGGAACTGTTTCAAAACTGATTTCCACCATGGCAGAATCAAAAAAAATAAAGATCACGCAAGTCAAGAGCATCATTGAACAGCTTGAGAATGCCAAACGCACGATCAAGGCACTTGGACTCGGACGTCCGAATTACTGGGTTGTCAAGAATGATACGCCGCAGGTTCGCGGGATGATCAATGCCGTCCGTCATCTGGTAAAAGTTGAAGAGGTGAAGTAATGGCCAGGGACATCCTCAGCAATCTCACACCTGCCAGAGGGTCGCGAAGACGCGTCAAGCGTATCGGACGCGGCCAGGGGTCGGGACACGGCGGCACGGCAACAAAGGGACACAAGGGTGCGCGGTCCCGTTCGGGCCACAAGTTCAAACTGTGGTTCGAAGGCGGCCAGATGCCGTTACTGCGCAGAATTCCGAAGTTCGGTTTCAAGCCGCACAATCGCATAGAGGCACAAATCGTCAATGTGGAGACGCTTGAGCGGCTCGTTTCGACAAAGAGAATCGAAGGTTCCGTGGTCACGCCTGAAGTTCTCTACAAGGCCGGTGTCGTTTCAAAGAAAGATGTCCCGGTCAAAATCCTCGGCGAGGGAGAGTTGAAATCAAAAGTTGAAGTCAGCGCGCATGCGTTCAGCAAGTCTGCGCTGGAAAAAATTCAAGCGGCTGGTGGAAAAGCGACTGTTCTTTCTCAATAGCGTAGCTCATGAGTAAGCTGAGCGAGACCTTTACGAACATTTTCAAGATCCAGGAGCTCAGGGAGCGGTTGCTCTTTACGGCGGCTCTGCTGATCGTGGTGCGAATTGGGTCGCACGTCACGGTTCCCGGTGTCGACGCTGTCCTTCTTGCCGATACGATTCGCCGGGGGGCGGAAGGTTCGCTGTTTGGCCTCTATGACCTGTTTGTGGGCGGGGCGTTTAGTAATGCTGCTGTTTTTGCCCTCGGCATCATGCCGTATATCAGCTCCTCGATTGTCATTCAGCTTCTGGGAGCGGTTGTGCCATACTTTCAGAAACTGCAGAAAGAGGGAGAAGACGGCAGAAAGAAGATTACGCAGTACACTCGTTACGGCACAGTGTTGATTTCCGTCTTGCAAGCGAGCGGAGTTGTCGTGAAGCTGGTTCATACAACGGGCGAAGGAGGCCTGCCGATCGTTCCGCCGGAAGTCCAGGGATTCGGGTTTACGTTCAGCACGATTATCATACTGACTGCCGGAACGATTTTCATGATGTGGCTCGGTGAACAAATTACGGAACGAGGAATTGGAAACGGAATATCACTCATCATTTTCATCGGGATCATCGCACGGTTTCCGGCGTCGATTTTGGACGAGTACCAAATCGTCTCTTCGGGGAGTCGCAACCTGATCATTGAACTCGTGATTTTTGTTATGATGGGATTCATTGTGGCAGGGGTTGTGCTGGTGACCCAGGGAACCCGGCGAATCCCTGTACAATATGCAAAGCGCGTGGTGGGCCGGAAGGTCTACGGGGGCATAACACAATACATCCCGATGCGGGTGAATACGGCAGGTGTGATGCCGATTATCTTTGCACAGTCGATCATGTTCATACCGCAGATTATTTTTTCGTTTTTTCCTGAAAGCGATTTTGTGTCGGAATTGTCGAATGACTGGTTCGGCCACATGTCATGGACGTATTCGATTGTCTACGGATTGATGATTGTGTTCTTTACCTATTTCTATACGGCGATTGCCTTCAACCCGAAAGATGTCGCGGACACGATGAAGCGCCAGGGAGGATTCATACCGGGAATTCGGCCCGGACCGCATACCGCGGAGTTTGTCGATAATATTCTGACAAGAATCACTCTTCCGGGTTCGGTGTTTTTGGCCCTTGTTGCCATCCTTCCGACATTTATGATGAAAATGGGAGTGACGCCGAGTTTCGCCTCGTTTTTCGGAGGCACGAGTTTGCTGATTATTGTAGGTGTGGCGCTCGATACGCTCCAGCAAGTCGAATCGCATTTGCTCATGAGGCATTATGACGGCTTCATGAAGAGCGGTAAGCTTAAAGGGCGTCGCGGGTTCTGAGTAATGGTCGATGGTGCAGATCAAATCGAAACGCGAAATCGATCTTATTCGCGAGAGTTCTCGGATTGTCGCAGAAGTCCTCAGGCTTGTCGGCGCTGAAGCGAAACCCGGCGTGACGACGCTTGCGCTTGACAGGCTGGCAGAAGAGTACATCCGGTCGTTTGACGGTGTACCTGCATTCAAGGGATATGGCAGCAACAAGCACAACTTGTTTCCCGCAACCCTCTGCACGTCTGTCGATTCAGAGGTTGTTCACGGAATACCGGGAAAACGGACTCTCAAGGATGGAGAGATTATCTCTGTGGATGTGGGCGTGAAGAAGGACGGATATTACGGAGATGGAGCCTGGTCGTTTCCCGTCGGGGAAATTTCAGAAGAAAAAGAACGGCTCTTGCGAATAACGGAAGAAGCGCTGTATCGGGGGATTGAGCAGGCCGTGGATGGGAATCGGGTGCACGACATTTCACACGCTGTGCAGGAGCATGTTGAAGCAAACGGGTTTTCCATTGTCAGAGATTTGGTGGGACACGGAGTCGGCAAGCAACTTCACGAGGAACCTTCGGTGCCGAATTTTGGAGAAAAAGGAACGGGCGTGAGATTGAAGACGGGGATGACGCTGGCCATTGAGCCCATGGTGAATTACGGAACGTGGAAAGTCAACGTCCTGGCAGATGGATGGACGATCGTCACACAGGATGGAATGCCGTCGGCTCATTTTGAACACACGATAGCAATCGTGAATGGAAAGCCGGAGATTCTCACTCAACTCCCAAACTGAATGGCAAAGCAAGGTCCTATTAAAGTAGATGGAGTTATCACTGAGACTCTTCCGAATGCGACCTTCAGAGTGAAATTGGACAGTGGACATGAGATTCTGGCGCATATTTCCGGCAAAATGCGGATGCACTATATCAAGATCCTTGTGGGTGACCGCGTGACCGTCGAAATGTCCCCGTATGATTTGACAAAGGGCAGAATCACATATCGCTATAAGTAACCGAGGATTGACATGAAAGTCAGATCATCCGTAAAAAAACTTTGCGAGAATTGCAAAATCATCCGGCGCAAGGGTGTTGTTCGAGTTATCTGCAAGAACCCGAAACACAAACAGCGGCAGGGATAAACGAAGGAGAATTGACGAGTGGCTCGTATTGCTGGAGTTGATTTACCGAAAAACAAACGTGTCGAAATCGGCCTGACCTACATTTACGGGATCGGCAGGTCGTCGTCGCAGGACATCCTCAAAAAAGCCAAGGTCAACCTGAACAAGCGAGTCAGCGACCTGAGCGATGAAGAAGTTGCAAGCATTCGGTCCGTGATCCAGACCGATTATAAAGTAGAAGGGGCGATGCGGAGCGAAGTTCAGCTCAACACAAAACGCTTGATGGACATCGGGTCGTACCGGGGCCTCAGGCACCGCAAAGGATTGCCCGCACGGGGACAAAGAACGCGTACGAATGCCCGCACACGCAAAGGAAAGAGAAAAACAGTCGCCGGCAAGAAGAAAGCGATCGAGAAGAAATAGCGGCGAGGGAACGGCAAACAGGAGTAATGGATTGTGAGATAAATGGATGAGTGAGTCAAAGAGTCATCAATCCTGCACTTGACTCAATACGTCAATCCAATAAACCAACAATCCATCAATCCACAGAGCACATTTTAAGGAGTAACTTTTTTGGCTAAACAGGCAGCAGCTCCGGTTACGAAAAAGAAGAAAAAAGTTCACGTCGACGCCAACGGAAAGGCGTTCGTCAAGGCGACGTTTAACAATACGATCGTCACATTGACCGACACGTATGGAAACGTTATCGCCTGGTCGTCGGCGGGAAAAAACGGGTTTAAGGGTTCGCGTAAAAGTACGCCTTTTGCGGCTCAGGTTGCCGCAGAAGCCGCGGCGAAGGAGGCGGTTGACCTCGGGCTGAAACGCGTCGAGGTATTCATCAAAGGTCCCGGAGGAGGTCGTGAAGCTGCTGTGCGTTCTCTCCAGACTGCGGGTTTGGAAGTAACGATGATTCGTGACATTACGCCGATCCCTCACAATGGCTGCCGGCCGCCAAAACGCCGCCGTGTGTAAGAAAAAAGGATGAATGTCCAATGTCCAACACGGAATGTCGAATAATGAAGTTTGGAGTTGATCATTCCTTGTTCATGATCGGACATTGATTCTTTAATTATTCAGGAGATCTATGGCAAGATATTTAGACGCCAGTTGCAAGCTTTGTAGGAGAGAAAGGCAAAAGCTGTTTTTGAAGGGCACGAAATGCTACACGGACAAATGTCCGGTGGAGCGGCGCGGTTATCCGCCCGGTCAACACGGGCAGTCACGACGTTCGAGGATTTCGGAGTACGGCTTGCAGCTTCGCGAGAAGCAAAAGGTGCGCAGGGCGTACGGTTTGCTGGAGGCCCAGTTCCGCAATTATTTTGAGCGGGCATTGAAGCACACGGGTCGTACCGGTGACATGCTGGTAAAAATGCTGGAGCGGAGGCTGGACAACGTTGTGTATCGTCTCGGGCTTGCCCCGTCACGGAAGTCAGCGCGACAACTTATTCTCCACAGACACTTTACCGTCAACAGCCGGATCGTCGATATTCCGTCGTATTTGCTGAATCCGGGAGATGTCGTTCATGTCCAGGATAAAAGCAAAAAGCTTGAAGTCATTCATGCTTCCATGAAGCGGATGAAGGATACGGCGATGCTTCCGTGGCTGAGCCTGGATAAGGCGACAATGTCCGGCACGTTTTTGAATATTCCCGAGCGCCCGGATGTGCCGCTCAATGCGAATGAACAACTAATTGTGGAGTTGTACTCGAAGTAGCAACGAATTCTCGTCCAAATTTTTGAACATTTAATATCCTCGCGTTAAACGAGGGAAAGAAGAATATGAGCACGTTTGTCCAAATGCCGGAAAGAATTGAACTCGAAGAGTCATCCGCAACTACCACGTTTGGCCGGTTCACCGTCCAACCGCTGGAAAAAGGGTTTGGGGTCACTCTTGGTAATTCCTTCCGAAGAGTCCTGTTATCTTCGCTTCCCGGAACTGCCATCACGGCAATCCGCGTCGACGGAATTCAACATGAGTTTTCCACGATCAAGGGAATGGTCGAAGATGTCGCAGACTTTGTCCTGAATCTGAAGCAGGTTCGCATTAAAGCCATCAACAAAAAAGCGACGAAGATCACGGTTCCGGTAAAAGGACCTGGACAGTTTGTTGCTGCGGACCTTCAGAAAGCCACGAGTGAAATCGAGGTTCTGAACCCCGATTGCCACCTCGCGAAGCTGAATAAAGACGCCGATTTCGAGATCGAACTGCGTCTGGGCCGTGGGAAAGGCTATGTGGCGGCTGAGGACAATAAGTCGCCCGACCAACCTCTCGGCATGATCGCCGTGGACTCGATTTTCACGCCGATTATGAATGTCCGGTATCTGGTGGAGCCGACGCGTGTGGGCGGCCAGACGGATTTTGAGAAACTGGTCGTCGAGATTGAAACGGACGGCTCCATTCCCCCGGAAGATGCGTTGACGCACGCTGGCAAAATTCTGAGAGACCACGTACAGCTCTTTATTAACTTCGGCTCCGAACCGGAAACTGAAAAAGTCGAGAGCCAGCAGGAGGGTGAAGTAAGCCGAATCCGAAAGATCCTAAAAATGTCCGTCGACGAGCTCGAACTCTCGGTTCGGTCGCATAACTGTCTCCGTTCCGCGAACATCAAGACGATGGCAGACCTGGTGCGCCGGAATGAGTCCGAATTACTCAAGTTCCGCAACTTCGGGCGAAAGTCCCTTGCGGAGCTTGCTGCCATTGTGGACGAATACGGATTGAACTTTGGTATGGACGTGGACAAGTATTTAAAAGACGGAAACGAGTAAAGAACGCCATGCGACACCTCAAATCTGGAAGAAAACTCAAACGTACGCGCAGCCACCGCAAAGCAACGCTTGCGGCTCTGAGCGCCTCGCTTATTCAGCACAAGAGGATTTGGACGACGACGGCGAAAGCGAAGGAGACACGAATGTTTGTCGAAAAGCTTATTACGCGTGCGAAGAACGCTGTGGCAGGGGAAGGCGACGGGAAATTGAAAAACGTCCATGCGCGCAGGCAAGTCTTTGCGTTTCTTCGGGACAGGGACGCTGTCTCAACGTTGTTTAATGACATTGCTCCAAAAGTTGCAAACAGACCGGGAGGCTACACCCGTGTGGTGAAGCTCGGCAGGCGTTACGGCGACGGGGCTGAGCTCGCCGTGATTGAGCTCGTCGACTACAACACGGGTCAGGAAAAAACCGCAGCGAAACCTGCGGCCAAAGCAGCAAAGGGCGAGGCGAACAAGACGAAGAAGTCTTCGAAAGCAGAAAAGACAGTGTCAAAAGAGGCGAAAGCTCAAGCTGCTGCCCCCTCCGTGAAGAAGAGTTAGTGAGTTTTCTTGTGTTCAACTAACAAAAGGTACCAGCTATGCTTAAAATAACATCGGCGGAATTCCTTCAGGGCGTTGCAGACCTGCGTCAGCTGCCAAAGAATGAGCTGAAAGAAATACTGTTCATTGGAAGGTCAAATGTCGGCAAGTCGTCCCTGCTCAACAAGATTTGTGCCCGCAAGAACCTTGCGCGGTCGAGCTCAACACCCGGCAAAACGCGGGAGATCAACTATTACATCATTAATAATCAGTTCTACTTTGTCGACCTGCCGGGCTACGGTTATGCCAAGGTTCCCGAGCAGATGCGCGCAGGATGGAAGAAACTGATTGAAGATTTTCTGAAGAGAGGTTCGCCCATCGGCCTGGCCATGCAGCTCATCGACTCCCGTCAGGAGCCTACGCCACTGGACCTGATGATGATGGACTGGCTCGAGTATTACGAGGTGCCGTATCTTCTTGTCTTGACCAAGTCGGACAAACTTCCCACGAGCAAGCTCACCAAACAGCTCGAGGCTTACAAAGATCGCTTTCATTCCCAACTTACGAACGGTGGTTGCTGCGCGGGGATCGTTCCGTTTTCGATCGTCGCCGGGGACGGCCGCGCAGAATTGTTAAAGCGTATTGAGGGACATTTCGAGCAATCGCCGCCTCGCAAGAAGCAAGCCGTCTGACAGTTTCTTGAAACAGTTTTCTTCAGAGACCTCGAACGACCTTCGAGGTCTTTGTGTTTATAGCAATTCTTGCTTCTCCAGAACTCAAGTGTTATAATTTCATGTTCAAGAATCCGCCTCGAAGGACACCACATTGAAAAAGCGACTTTTCACGCCAGGGCCCACGCCTGTTCCAGAATCAGTCATGCTGAAAATGGCTGAGCCGATTATCCATCATCGGCATCCGGAATTCACAGAGCTCTTCACGCGAGTCAACAACAATCTCAGAAACCTCTTTCAAACGTCGGGAGATGTGCTCACGTTGACGTCGTCCGGCACAGGCGCCATGGAAGCCGTTGTCTGCAACCTCCATCAACGCGCAGACACGGCCATCTTTGTCAACGGCGGAAAATTCGGAGAGCGTTGGGGAGAGATTCTCGCAGCATACGGGGTTCATGGAGTGGAAATCACCGTGGAATGGGGCTCGAGCGTCTCCGCTGACATGGTTGTGAACGCACTGAAGGCCAACCCAGCAGCCGACGCCGTTTATTTAACACACAGTGAAACATCGACTGGTGCTGCAACGGACATCGAAACTATCGCCAAACAGGTTCATAAGAATTCTGATGCCGCGGTCGTTGTCGACGGTATTACGGCTGTGGGAGCTATGGAGCTCAGAATGGACGAATGGGAAGTCGATGCAGTGGTGACGGGGTCTCAAAAAGGCCTGATGATACCTCCGGGACTGGCCTTTCTCGCTTTTAGCGAAAGGGCCTGGAAGATGGCGGAGAAATCAACACTGCCGAAGTATTACTTCGACCTCAAGAAGGCAAAGAAAGCTATTAAAGAGAACGACACCCCTTGGACACCGGCCGTTTCCCTCGTCATCGGCGTTGACACGGCCTTGGAAATGCTACGCGCAGAAGGCCTGGAAAACGTCTGGAAGCGACACGAAAGGCTTGCCCGTTCCATTAGGTCCGCGGCTAAAGCTTTGGACTTGAGAATCCTTGCTCAATGCCCTTCTAACGCACTTACGGCAGTGACAATTCCCAGCTCCGTAGACGCGAAGTTGTTCAACAAGACACTCAAAAACAAATATGGAATAACCGTCGCCGGCGGACAGGGACATCTCAAAGGCAAGATTTTTCGGATATCCCACCTCGGCTACTATGACGAACTGGACATGACTGCAATGGTATCTGCCCTGGAATTAACGCTGAGAGATTGCGGATACAAGTTTGAGCTTGGTTCAGGAGTGGAAGCCGCTCTTTCTGCTTTCTCCGAATGACCACCACGTAAATCGATACCGACATGAAGATCCTCGTCAGTGACCAGATAGAACAGGTTTGCGTCGACATTCTTACCTCAGAGGGGTTTCAGGTCGACTGTAAGACGAACAGGCCGACGGAAGAGTTGAAGGGGATGATTCCCGCGTATGACGCCCTGATAGTCCGGAGCAGTACGCAGGTGACCAGTGAGCTTATCGCCGCCGGGAAAAAGCTGAAGGTCATCGGTCGTGCGGGGGCTGGTGTCGACAATATCGATGTCGATGCGGCAACCCGACGCGGCGTTATTGTCATGAATACACCGGGAGGGAATACTGTTTCGACTGCGGAGCATACGATGTCACTTCTTTTGTCACTTTCGCGCAACATTCCGCAAGCGAATGATTCTCTTAAGAACGGCAAGTGGGACCGCAAGAAATTTACAGGAACCGAATTGCAGGGCAAGACCATTGGTGTCATCGGCCTTGGGAAAGTCGGACGTGAAGTTGCTTCTCGCTGTCAGGCTTTTGGCATGTCGACCATCGGTTTTGATCCGTTGTTGTCTGCGGAAGTCGCGGGGAAAGCACACATCGAACTTGTGAGTCTCAAGGAAGTTTTTCAACGTTCTGACTTCATCAGCGTTCATACTCCGTTGAACGACGACACGAGAGGTTTATTGGGCGACAAGGAAATTGCCGAGTGCAAAACCGGCGTTCGTATTGTCAACTGCGCGCGTGGTGGGATTGTGGATGAAGACGCACTGCTCCGTGGGCTCGAGTCGGGGAAAGTTGCCGGCGCAGCGTTGGATGTTTTCGAGCACGAGCCGCCCGGAGATCATCCTTTGCTGAAGAATCCCAAAGTTGTGGCGACGCCTCACCTGGGGGCCTCCACCGAAGAGGCTCAGGAAAAAGTTGCGCGCCAGATTGCCGTCCAGGTTGCGGACGTGTTGAAGGAACGTGGAGTCGTGGGGGCGGTGAACGCTGAGGCAATTCAAATGGCAATGAGGAAAGAGCTTCAGCCATTCGTTCTGCTTGCAGAAAAACTCGGAGCTCTCCAGGCTCAGCTGATGCGGGGACAACTCAGGAAAGTCACGGTGACATGCAGCGGTAGTTTTGTCACCCAGGCTACGGATTTGATCACTGCTGCCGCTTTGAAGGGTCTGCTCACGCATCTTCTCACGGAGCCGGTGAACCTCATCAATGCTCCTGTCATAGCAAGGGAAATGGGAGTCACGATTGACGAGGAGCGGGAGAGTGACAATCTTTCATACACACACCTTGTCTCGTTAGCCTATCAAACCGACCTTGAAAAGAGGAAGTTTGCGGGAACCGTGTTTGGAACTTCTCAGGTGAGAATCGTTCAGATCGACGATTACCACATGGAGATTCACCCGGAGGGTCACCTCATTCTCTATAAGAATGTCGACAGACCTGGCATGCTGGCGAAAGTCGGAGCGGAGCTTGCGAATGCCGACATTAATATTGCGGGGCTGGCATTAGGCAGGGACAATCCTGGCCAAAAGGCCTTGACAGTCATGAATGTAGACAGCAGCATTCCTCTCCAAACCATACGGAAACTTGAGCAAATTGAAGGTGTTTTTGAGGTTCGGACTGCAAAACTCTGATGTGCGAGAAACGTTTTTTGGTTGGGACAGAAAACGATGAATCTTAATTGCGAGGGTATTTGCAAATAGTCTGAAAATCGTTCAAAAAAGACTTGACAAAATTGATAAGTAAATATATATTTCCCTCGTCCACTCACCTAATCTATTCACTACTCTTCAAGAAGGAGGTGAATACCTAAAAACCTCGCCAGGGGGGCAATCGGACGAGGAAAGAACAGTTGACAAAGTTTGTCTCACCAACTGCCAGGAACGAACGCAATCACCGAGGCACTTTAGCAATGCGTCGTTCTTCGGCGAAGCAGGAATCCACATTTCAACAATCTCCACTTCGAAAAGGAGGTAGCATATGCTACGCAAGCTATTGGTTCTTTTCATCTCGCTGTTCCTTCTTCCGGCCTTGTTGTTTGCCCAAGACGGTAAGTTGCGGGGCAAGGTCACTGACAAGGAATCGGGTGAACCACTCATCGGCGCAAATGTTGTCGTCGAGGGAACATCCCTTGGTGCTTCGACGGATGTGAATGGTGAATACATCATTCTGAGTGCGCCAACTGGACTGTATAGCATCAAAGTTTCCTACATCGGCTACTCAGCGATCACAATTTCCAATGTACGCGTCAGTTCCAACATCACGACCACGCAAGATTTTCAGCTCTCCAGTACCGCGATTCAGGCCCAAGAAATCGTAATCGTTGCGGAGCGTCCACTGGTTCAGCGGAACACCACAAACACGATTCGTTTGCAGACCCAGGATGACATCAGGAACATCCCCTTCCGCGGTCTGCAGAGCATCGTCGCCCTCAATGCCGGTGTTGTTCAACAGGACGGAAACCTGTATGTGCGTGGCGGCCGTAGCGGCGAAGTCGCTTTTTTCTTGGAAGGCGCGAACACCACTAATCCGATCAATAACACGCAAAGCATTGGTGTGATCCAGGAAGCGATTGAAGAGGTCCAGCTTCAAGCAGGCGGCTATACGGCAGAATTCGGAGGAAGCAACTCGGCGATCATTCGAACCAGTCTTCGGAGCGGCACTCCGGATTACCACTTGTCCGTTAGTTACCAAACAGATGACTTTGCGAAGCCGGGCTCGAGCTACTTAGGGGGTACATCCTTTGGTTTCCGGAACGGCGTTGTCACCCTCAGCGGTCCGATTCTGGATAAGAACTTCAGGTTCTTTGTCGCAGGACAGCATAACTACATTCGAGACCGCAATCAGCGGTGGCTCGTTCCCTTTAACTTTGACAGCCTCCGGGTTGATTTGCCCGACTCACGCTTTGATCGGAACTTGCCGGATGATCAGCAAGTCAAACTTCCCGGTTCGGTCGGATTCAAAGAGAATTACCTGCCGGGTGCCTGGGAACAGACCAACTCCGTTCAAACGACACTTTCTTATGATTTTTCTCCATTCAAAGTCCGATTTACGGGCAGTTATAGTGGACAAGAAGATCCCAACGGCAGAACGTGGCCAGGGGCGTTGGGAGGCATCTTCAGGCTGCGCAACTCCCAAACAGACGTGGATAGGGGATTTGGTGAACTGAGACTCACCCACGTGCTCGACCCGAACACGTTCTACGAGCTAGGGGTATCGTATCAGGACATCAGAAGCAGGACATATGATCCACACATGGAAAGCGCGAGTGGTGGCGCCCCCTTACCGATCACGGTCGGCGGCTCGCCCTTCACGCCGGCTTTTCGGGACAACTGGCATTGGTACACCGACAGTGTCGTGTCCGAGCAATTGGGCTTCACTGGATTCCGCCGGCGGTTCTCCGGCCCGCTTGGTTGGAGTACTATTAACGGTTTCGGGTTTACGGATCCTAATGCGCCTGTCGGAAATTACAACCGCACGTCGCAGTCTGCATGGGGCCTCACGGCCGATTTAACAGCTCAGTTGAGCTCATCGTACGAGCTTAAAGTGGGAGGAAGCATGACGGCGTGGACGGCGCGCAATTACAATGTCGGAAATATCTCGGGTGCGATGGAGTACCTCTATACAACCTCGGGTGTCAACCCCCGGAGTTTCGCGGATATGACCGAATTGTCGCGGGAGCTTTCGAGAACCGCTAACGGTAGTATTAACTACTATGGCTACGACGTTTTTGGGAACGAAGAGGATAGCGGCCCGGACGGTCCCAAGGAGCCCCTCTTTGCATCGGTGTACGTTCAGAATAAATTCGAGTACCGCGACTTTATCCTGAACCTCGGCGCACGATTCGAATATTATGACACGAAAGAGAAAACATACGCGGATCCGAATAAACCTGAGGATGCCTTCGACGATTCGAAAGATATCATCGACCCGAGCAAGCTAGTCGAAAGCGACCCGTTCAGTCTCGTTCTACCGCGTATCAGCTTCTCGTTCCCCGTCACCGAACGGACAGTGTTCTATGTCATGTACGGAAAATACGCGCAGTTGGCTTCACTCAATCAGCTCTATGTGGGCAACACCATCCTCAGCCGTACCATCAGCCCGGTCTCGCGCGGTAATGCCTTCCTGACTCCTGTCGGATTCCTCATGAAACCCGAGCGGACAACACAGTATGAAATGGGCTTCCGCCAGCAACTGACGGACAATTTCGCGTTCTCCGTCACCGGTTTCTACAAGGACCTGAAGGATCAGCTTTCGATCCGGTCACAAAGGAATGAGGACGGTGTTCCGCTGTACAATGCGTACCTTAACCAGGATTTCGGCACGACGAAAGGACTAGAGCTTACGCTCGACCTTCGCAGGACGAACCGCCTTGCTGCAAGGATCAGTTACACGATGTCTGAAGCTCGTGGCACAGCGTCCAATTCACGCTCGGCACAAGGCGCGCAGGAATCGAACATTGGAATTCCGTCCAGCTTCATCAATCCGCTCGATTTCAACCAAGCCCATCGCGGGACGGTGATGCTCGACTATCGATTTTCGCGTGATGACGGCGGCGCAATCCTCGAGGGACTGGGCGTCAACGCCTTGTTGAGCTTTAACAGCGGCCATCCCTACACCAAGCTCGCCGAGTTGAGAGACCTCGGCCAGGCAACCGCATGGAATGTCGGCGTCTACCCGCTGATCGACCCGCGCTTCAGTCATCCGGTGGAGCCGATCAATTCTTCCACGACGCCCTGGTTTTTCAATGTCGACCTCAACGTCAGCAAGACGTTTTGGCTTGGGGACGTTACGGCGGAATTGTACGTGAATATCCTGAATACCCTTAACACAAAACAAGTGCTTTACGTTTATCCGGGAACCGGTACGGCGTACGATGATGGATGGCTGACTACACCGCTTGCCTCAGGGTACAAGGATATTTCGAATTACCAGGCATTCTATAAGGCAATCAATCTCGATAATCAGTGGGCCTGGGACAACGCAGGCAGAGGTCCGACAGGTTCGATGTTCGGAACCCCGCGGCAGATTCGGTTTGGGGTCAGGCTTGAAATGTGATACGACACTCTCTCAATGAAGTGGACTCCACCACATGGCGGAGCCCACTTCTTAACCAGCATAACAAAAGTAAGGAGTTGCTAACAATGAAAATCTTCTTCAGAACTGTTATCGGGTTCAGCCTGCTCTCAGGACTGCTGACGGCTGCACTGGTTGGCGCGGAAAAGCCGGAGGAACTGAAACAAGGCAAGGGCCAATCGCTCAGCAAAGCTGCCGCCCAAACAAAAAACAACGCCGTCCTGAACATCAATAACTTCGTGACGTGGATGCGGGCGGA
>JACPSI010000030.1 GCA_016193365.1 Ignavibacteriales bacterium | reverse complement strand
CCCGGTGACGACGGCTCGTACTTTACGTGGACAATGAAAGATGCTTCATCTGTTTTGACTGCAGAAGAATTCGAGTGTATCCAGTTGCATTACAACATTTATGAACAGGGCGAAATGCACAACGACCCTGAACACAATGTGTTGTTCGTTGACAAAGATCCGGACGTCATCTCAAGCTTGCTCAAAAAGCCTCAGTCTGATGTAGAGAACCTGATTCTTTCCACCAAAGAGAAAATGCTTGAGGCGAGAAGAAAACGGAAAACGCCGTTCATCGACAAAACGATGTACAGCGGCTGGAATGCAATGATGATTTCGGCTTACGTTGAGGCATATAAAGCATTCGGTATCGATTATCTGAAAGATTTTGCCCTACAATCCCTCGACCGCATACTTTCGGAGAATGTCATAGAAAAGAATTTTGTGACTCACCGAGCTGCTATAACGGGCCGCGAAGGCTTTCTTGACGACCAGGTTGAAACTGTCAAGGCACTCCTGGATGCATATGAAGTGACATCGGCGTCGAAATATTTGGAAGCTGCAATATCAATCATCAATAAGACCATTGACCTTTTTTGGGACACAAACAACGGCGCATTCACGGATACTCCGAACGACCATAAAACCATCGGCGCTCTCTCTATAGTCAACAAACCGATTCAAGATTCGCCGACTCCGGGCGCAAATGCGGTGGCAATTGGCGTTTTGAACAGACTCTCCATGCTTACAGAAGACACGACGTATCGGGAGTACGCTGAAAAAACACTTCAGTATTTTTCGGGCTCCGTGCGGAATTACGGAATGTTTGGCGCATCGTATTTCTTGGCACTTCACGAATTCCTGAACCCACCTCCCCACGTTGTCGTTGTCGGAGACGAGCGTCAGGGGCTGACGACGGAATTGTTCAACGCAGCACTAAGAACGTACCGCCCGGGGAAAGTTGTGACAATGCTCAGTCTGTCGAATTTATCGAGCCTCCCTAAGACCGTTAAGGCGATGGTGAAAAACAACAAGCTGCCGCTGGCTTACGTGTGCACTAATTTTTCCTGCGCTCCTCCAGCAGCTAATGCTGACGACCTTATTGAAACGCTCACCTCGTTTGGAAGAACAGAACAAGTGACCTCATAGGGTCGCGAAGCAATCCCGGGAACACATCCTGCGATCAAAAATACTGACAATCAAATAGTCCGAAAGATCGATGAAAACAATCTTTGCAGCTTTCTCTACTCTCTTTTTCTCACTATGCTTGTCACAGAATACAGATTCTCTTCGTGATTCCCAGGAAAAGCATCTGCAAAACATTCGCCAGCTTACATTCGGAGGGACAAACGCAGAAGCCTATTTTTCGTTCGACAACAAGAAACTCATCTTTCAATCCACCCGCCCTCCCTACGAATGCGACCAGATCTTTGTCATGAATGCAGACGGCTCAGACCAGACTCTGGCGAGCACGGGAAAAGGCCTCACAACCTGCGGCTATATTTTCCCGGACGGCAAGGGAATTCTTTATGCGTCGACACATGGAGCCAGCGACAACTGCATCCCACGTCCCGACAAGTCCAAAGGTTATGTCTGGGGTGTTTATGGTGCGTATGACATTTACGTTGCCAACCTCGACGGCAGCGGAACGCAAATCCTTTCCTCAACTCCCGGATATGATGCCGAAGCTACTATTTCGCCGAAGGGAGACAAAATCATTTTTACATCCACAAGAGACGGAGACCTTGAACTCTATTCCATGAACCTGGATGGATCAAAAGTTACAAGAATCACGCACGACCTCGGATATGACGGCGGTTCCTTCTTTTCGTGGGATGGGAAACGAATCGTCTACCGCGCGTATCACCCTAAGGCGGACTCCGAAATAACCGAATACAAAACACTCCTGGCCGAGCAGCTCGTCAAGCCCTCGAAAATGGAAATTTTCGTCTCTGATGGGGATGGAAAGAACAGAAAACAGCTCACAAACACCGCGACGGCGAACTTTGCGCCTTTTTTTCATCCAGACAATAAGAGAATCATTTATGCGTCAAACATGAAGGACCCCAAGGGCCGATCGTTCCATCTGTACATCATGAAGGACGACGGCACCAATGTTGAACAGGTCACGTTCGGCGGTGTCTTTAACGCTTTCCCGATGTTTAGTCGAGACGGGAAGAAAGTTGTCTTTGTTTCGGACAGGAATGCCAAAGGCCGCTACGAATTCAATGTTTTTCTCGCCGATTGGGTGGAATGACGATCGCCAACAACAGGTGACGTTTTCTGGGAGGCAACATGAAACTTCAAAACAAATGCGCAATCATAACCGGAGGCTCCAAAGGTCTAGGGAGAGCGCTGACGCAGAAATTCACAGGGGAGGGAGCGCGTGTGGCGATTTGTTCCCGCCATAAACATGACCTGGAATTAGCGCGGAAACAGCTTTCCTCGTCGGAGGTTCTCGCAGTCCAGTGCGACATTTCCAATTCTCAGGAAAGCCAGAAGTTTGTGGAAAGGGTCCTCCGCGAATTCGGACAGATCGACATTCTTGTAAACAACGCATCACGGTTGGGCCCACGTGTAAGCATTACGGAGTATCCCCTGAATGAATGGGACGAAACTGTCCAGACGAACATCAACGGTCCCTTTTTCATCACACGCCTCGTCCTCCCCTCAATGATCGAACGCAAATCCGGGAGTATCATCAACATCAGCGCATCTGTCGGAAAAGCTGGGCGCGCAAAATGGGGCGCATACGCAGTGTCAAAATTTGGGATCGAAGGATTTACTCAAGTGCTTTCAGAGGAGTTGAAACCGTACAACATTTCTGTGAATTCAGTGAACCCCGGAGCCATGGCCACTGCTCTTCGACGAGAGGCGTATCCGGAGGAAGATCAATCCATTCTGCGCACTCCGGAACAGGTCACGGACATTTTTGTCTATCTGGCTTCCGACGACGGTGTCGGCATCAGCGGCCAGTCGTTCGATGCTTCGACGTTTATCTCAAAACCAAAGATGATGTGACGCATTGAGAGTGGTGACGATAGTTAACATAACCCCGACCTTCAGGTCGAGGTTAATGACCAACGAGGGCCAACCGGCTTTAGCCATGATTGGTGACCTTGGAGTCAAGGCTAAAGCCTCTCTTATCATGTTCCTCAACAACGGAAGCTGATGGTGAACTTAACTCCGACCTTTAGGTCGGGGTTAATAAGCAGCGAGCACCCACCGGCTTTAGCCATGATTTCTGTAACGCTCAAACAACGGCGAATCGCAAATATGTTCCATCGACAACTCATACATGGCTTGCTGAACGCGCCTACGAAAAGATTCGCTCCCCTCAACAACGGAAGCTGATGGTGAAGTTAACCCCGACCTTTAGGTCGGGGTTAATAAGCAGCGAGCACCCACCGGCTTTAGCCATGAAAGGAGACATTTATGTCTTACGTACGAGTGTGGATCCACTCAGTGTGGGGAACGAAAAATCGTGAACCCTTTCTCTCAAAAGAAATTCGACCAAAGGTGATAGACCACATCCGCGAGAACGCTAAGAAAAAGCAAATCTATATTGATAAGCTTAATGGCTATACAGATCATCTGCACTGCTTGTTTGGACTTAACGCCGACACGGCGATTTCGAAGACTCTGCAACTGATAAAAGGTGAATCTGCATTTTGGGTCAACAAAGAGAGGGTTACGCCTATGAGATTCGAGTGGGCCGACGAGTACTATGCGGTTTCAGTAAGTGAAGCCGACCTCGACAGTGTTCGCTCGTATATTGATAATCAGGAACAGCATCATAGGAAAGGAACCTTCGCAGAGGAAGTGTCCGAGTTGTTGAAATCGTATAAGTTCTTGAATCAACGCTAAAGCCGCTCTATTGTGCTCAGTGTGTTAAACCCCGCCATGAATGGCGGGATTAGCAACTCGATGATTGTGAGGATATTCCAAAAGCAAAGATGATGTCGTGTGCAATGAAGCGCTAATTGTATCGTGTTCCATGTGCAACTCGCGCAGTTGTTCGTGAACGCAAGGTATAGAGCGACTTGCCGCACTCAATAATGTTAGCTGATCGTGATCATAACCCCGACCTTCAGGTCGGGGTTAGCAAGGACAGTGAGACCGCCGGCTTTTGCCATGATGAGTGGCATTCGAGTCAAGGCTAAAGCCTCTCTTTCCTGCTCAGTGTTTAATCCCACCATGAATGGTGGGGTTACGGCGAGGTGATTGAGAGGATATTCCAGAATCAAAGAATGTGCAATGAAGAGCGAGTCACAGCTTGTTCAACGAACAACTCGCGCAGCTGTTCCTGAACGCAAGTAAAGGGCGATTTGCTGAACTTAATAATGTTAACTGACTGTGATCATAACCCCGACCTTCAGGTCGGGGTTAGCAAGGACAGTGAGACCGCCGGCTTTAGCCATGATGAGTGGCATTCGAGTCAAGGCTAAAGCCTCTCTTTCACGTTCACTCTTAAACCCCGCCATGAATGGTGGGGTTAAGCCTGTAGGATGTTCGATTCGTGCTTGTATCGAGATAGGGAAGTTCCCTACTCATGATTTCCGCCCATCAATGGCTATCAAATAAAGGACCCATAAAATGAAGAAGAAATACAAGAGTTCATTCTTACCGCATCTTATCCCCTGCGTTCTCGTCGTATCATCCCTACCAGCCCAATCGAATCGCGCGTCGCATATCACCGCCTCCGAGGTCCACGAGCATGTAAAATACCTCGCATCCGATGAACTCGAAGGCCGGAAGTCCGGATCAAAAGGAGCCCGACTCGCCGCACAATACATCGAAAAGGAATTCCGTTCCTACGGATTGAAACCGCTCGGTGATAACGGCACGTATTTTCAGAAATTCGATTTTCTCGCCGGTGTGAAGCTCGGTCCCCAAAACTCGCTTTCGTTGCAGCAGGCCGCTAAACGGATTTCTCTGAAGGTCGATGAGGATTTTCGTCCGCTTGGATTCTCCTCGAGCGGATCTTATTCGGGCGAGCTCGTCTTTGTGGGCTATGGGATATCGGCAGCCGAACAGAAATATGATGATTACCAGGGAATCGATGTTAAAGGTAAGGCAGTCCTCCTCATGCGCTACTCCCCTGCCGGAGACGCGCCCCACATCGAGTTCGCAAACTTCAGCTCTCTCCGTTACAAAGTTTCCAAGGCAAAAGAGCTGGGAGCATCTGCAGTACTCATCGTGACCGGTCCTTTGGACTCCGACGAAGACAAGCTCATGAAGCTTGCATTCGATCAGACGACCGGAAACGCCGGCATCATGGCGGTGAACATCACAAGGGCCTCGGCCGACCGCCTGCTTCCTTCTTTGCTGTCCGAACTACAAAAAGAAATCAATCAAAATAAATCTTCTAAGTCATTTGTACTAAAAGAAATTATTGTTTCACTTCAAACAGACGTTCAAGAGACAAAAGAGACCACCGAGAACGTTGTCGGATTTCTTGAAGGTGCCGACTCAAAGCTGAAGGAGGATGTTCTTGTCATCGGCGCTCATTATGACCACCTCGGATTCGGCGGTGAAGGTTCAGGGTCGCTTAAACCCGATACGGTTGCCATTCACAACGGCGCAGACGACAATGCCTCGGGGACAGCCGGACTTCTCGAGCTGGCACAGTTGTTCGCTTCAAAACAGAAGGAGTTAAAACGGAGCATGCTGTTTATTGCCTTTTCCGGTGAGGAACTCGGTCTCTTGGGCTCCGCATATTACGTCAAGAATCCGACGGTGCCTTTGGAGAGAATGATAGCCATGGTGAATATGGATGAGATAGGGCGACTTAACAATAAGAAACTCATCGTTTACGGGATGGGGACCTCGCCGGGATTCGAGGCGCTTGTGAACAAATACAACGTGGATTCAACATTCGACCTGAAGCTTCATAAGGACGGATTCGGACCCAGTGACCATTCGTCTTTTTACGCCAGGAAGATTCCCGTTTTTCATTTCTTTACGGATATTCATCCCGACTACCACCGTCCTTCCGATGATTATGACAAGATTAATGCGGAAGGGGCCAAGCAGGTTCTTGATTTGATCGCAAACATCTCGTCGGAGCTCATCTCAGCTGAGAGCAAGCCTGCGTACGCGCAAGTCGAAGCGCCGCGACGACCGACGGGCGGAGGCCGTGAGGGCATGCGGACGTATACTGGGACGATCCCGGATTTCGGGGAGCAAGTTGACGGAATGAAGCTTGCGGGCGTGCGAGAAAACAGCCCCGCCGCCAAAGCGGGCCTTCAGGCGGGAGACGTCATTATCAAGTTCGGCAAGGTCGATATCAAGAACCTCTACGATTACACGTACGCTCTGGGCGAGTACAAACCGGGAGATGAGGTCGACGTCACGGTATTGCGTGGAGAAGAAAAATTGAACGTGAAAGTGAAGCTGGAGAGAAGAAACTAGTCGCGGACGGACGGGAAGTCCTTTCTCTTGCCCATCCCGCAGTTTTCTTGCCGGGACTCTGCCTGCCCCTGTTTTTTACGGGGACCTTTTATAAAGTGTTAGCTGCTTCACGCCCCCACCGAAAATATGCCAACCAACAGGTGACGACGGCGGCAACTACCCCGTGAGCGAGACCCGCACCCGCATATAGGTAGGAACCGCCGACCAAGGCCGGGTCTGCGCCAGCCCCTCCCCAGGCGAAAAGGACACCAAGCAGGACAAGCAGGCCAGGCGCTGCGCCTAGGAGCAGGGCGACGACGGCAACATACACTGGAGGCGCTAAGCGCCGCACGACGGCAAGTATGGGAACGAATGCGATAAGGTAGACCAACCCTAGAAGCCAAGCGATAGAAGCGAACCATATTGCCAACAGCACGTGAGTGAAAGGATCACGAAGCGACGCCCAACCCGACGCAAAGGTCCAGGCCAAAACTACAGAAGCCGAGCCCGCGAAACCAGCGCAATTGCCAAGCACTGCGCTAACAATAAGGCGGTCCGGGTATATAGAAAGGATACTCATGATGGCGCGCGCAAACAAATGGAGTGTCAACGGAATGATTGCGCATGGAGCGAATACAACTGTTTCTCAAACTTAGCTTGAACATCGCCTTTTTAAAAGAATGAGCGACGTGGTTACGCTTGTTAGCCGCCGGCCACACGATTAGAGTTTCGAGAGTTGTTTGAATGCCCACTCTGCCGCTTTCGATCGGTAGCCAAGATTCAATCCACTTTCACCGTATGCGAAAGCAAAGACACGCTTGAATTCAGCAAGGTCAATGTCACGATGCTTTTCCAACCATGTCCTTGCCCACTCCTCCGCCTTCGAGCGATAGCCCAGATTCAAACCATCATCTGCATAGGCAAACTCGAACAACTCCTTGAAGAGCTCGAAATCATCAAGATCATAGCGGTTCATCCAAGCCTTAGCCCACTCCTCCGCCTTCGAGCGATAACCGAGGTTAAGTCCGTTCTCGTTGTAAGCGAATTCAAAAAGCTGTTTGAAGGCATCCAGACTAAATGTGTCTTAGGATGTCCTCCAATGACTGGGGATAACCTTGATCAATTCTGAAATCAATGAAGTACTTGGATTTGAGATATGATGGCAGCGACTCTTTCGGACCTCCTCTTCGCAGGATTGGAACAAATTTCTTTGGAGACGCAATGCCTTGGAATATCTCGCCTGTGACGATAGTCTTTTCGTATCCCACTCCACCTTGGCCAACGTTTGCCTTCTTTGCGAACAATGGAGTGCAAACAAGTACGACATACTCCGACGAACGGATAGCCGTTTCCATATAGCTTGTTAGGTCAGAACCGGGGTGAGTGTCCCATTGGTCTAGTCGTGCCACGACGCTATTGCTTTGAAGGTCTGTTGCCAACCTTCGTACCCAATCCTTGTGAGCGTTATCGTCCCAAGAATAGCTGATGAAACAAGATGGAGTGAGAGATGAGGTCATTCTCTGTCTCTTGAAATAGTTGTGGCTGGCGGCTAACTTGTGGAACTACGCCGCCCAGTAAAAAAACGAATAGCGTAATTTCCTTTGCAACGGAAACGCCGAAGGTGAGTCCGGTGCAAGACAGGGTTAGGCATCGCCTTTATTGGGTTGCGGGTAGAGACGCTTCGTCTCTGCTACCGACCGGGCTACCAACGTCTCCAGAACCTTCAGATCGACGTTGGCTAGTCGCCTGACGTAGACACATACCTTCCCAGTCCTGTGCTTTCCCAGCTTGGCCAACAAGACATCACGACCTTCGAAGCCCGCCGCGATGTAAGCAACCAACTCACTTCCCCGCACGGCGAAAGCAGCAAGAGCGGAATCGCCTTCGTGACCACTAGCGTACTTGTAATGATAGCTCCCGAACCCGACGATGCTTGGCCCCCACATCTTTGGCTTTTGCTTGGTAACTCTTCGCATGAGAGCAACCAGCTTCCGGGCGTCCTTCCTTTGCTCCTCGTTGGCGATGGCAGCAATGTGACTCTCGGCGCTGACGTGTGTGGGTTTGGTCTTGGGTCCCGTCACATGGGTCTCCGAACTACTTCTTATCGACGCCTAACGTCTGGCCGCACAACGTTTACCCGCCGTGTTTCTCCTTTTGGCGGGCTCAATCCACAATCTACATTCTTCAATGTTAAGGGTCGTAGCGCGGCCTGTTATCCGTCCGTTGCCGCAATTCCACATAATCATATTCTGATTTACAAGACTTATTCTCCTCTGCCCCTCTCAAGGAACACTTCCGCGGGAACAATTCTTCTCGGGAGAGGACCCGAAGAGGCAATCTCATGGCGTCGAAGTCGCGTGCCTTGCTTATTCACCAAATCGTGGCCTTCGGACAGAAAGTATCTAATTAAGCCGCGCTCAATAAGTTTAAGGCACCTTTCACTTCGTTGTCCAGGTTTGGGACGTATTACGCCAGCAACGAGGATTCTTTGACCAGTACTCGCATTTCTAACGTGTTGCATGAGTCGAAGATTGTTGAGTTGTCCCCTAACGCGACTGGTAACGTTCTGTGCCTTGCCTACGTAAAGTGCTTCGAAATTATCTCCCCAACGTCTTCCAAAGATATAGATTCCAGCATCGGAAGGAAGTCGATCTAAGTCGAGATCGTAGATCATGTTTTGCTCGCTTGCGTCTCTAAGCGTACTCGGTCGTTCCCACTCGATAAACAGCTCCATAAATTTCCTTGATGATTATGTGGAAGATATTTTAATTGACTTGCGGCAATGGGGCATAGATAACGTCTGGCCGCACGACGTTTTACTATCAAACGCGCGAGCCGTTGAGAGCATGCGACTTATCACGCCGATCTTTGCCTCAACCTTGCTATGACAAAGCTGCGCTCGACGTAGGCGGGCGAGTTATGCGATTGTTGCGTTGCGGTGATTTTCAATATGCAGTTATCTACCCCGACGTTTAGTTCGATTCCACTCGTCTGGTATCTGGGCCACCTTCTCATTTCCGGTTGGGACATGGACTGGCCTGCCAAGTGGCCTCAGTCTCAAATCACCTTTGCGCAAGGCTTCCAGACGTTGGAGTATGATATTGTAATACTTTCGCTCTTTTTCACTACCCATGGATCGACGACCGTGCATTGCCGCTGCCACAAGCGTTGAGCCAACACCGGCGTAAGGATCGAGCACCCAGTCAGCTTTCTTCGTTAAGGCAAGGACACATCGTTCTGCAAGTTCGACCGGAAATTGACAAGGCTGGATCGTTTTTTCAGGATGGTACGCTTTGACATTTGGTATGTCCCAAAAGCCCAATTGCCAATCTCGGGATATGATCTCCCAGACGTCAGAAGGGTTTTTTCCTTTGGGATTGGCGGATGGCTTGCCTTTCTTTGGGCCCTTGTAGTATCGTTTTCCAGGGTAAATCGCAGGTATGCGAACGTCATCTAGATTGAATGCATATTCATCTCCCTTTGTAAACCAAAGAATGGTCTCATACCTTCCTGAGAATCTTCTAGAGGCATGTAAGCCATGCCTATAATGCCAAATAATTCTATTGCGCAGCTTGAAGCCAAATAGTTTGAAGATGTCATAGAATAGCAAGTCGAGTGGGTAGATTTCTCCTTTGTCGACGAAACTCCCTACTTGCCAACAGACACTTCCATCGTCTTTCAAAACTCTGTGTAATTCGCTGATTAGCCTTGATTGATCCGCACGATACTGGTCAAGTGAAGCCCTCTCTTCGTAGACCTTCCCAATATTGTAAGGGGGCGATGTAACCACCAAACTTACAATCTTGTTTGGCAGAGTTCGCAGGAATTCTCTAGCATCGCCTCGAAACGGAACGATTGTAGCATCCGTCGCGAAACCCCTTCCGACCTTCCATGGCTTCAGAATGGTTACCCTCTTAAGGCTATTCGACTTTTTATCTGACATCATCAAGATTTGTCCTTCTTTCCAAAAAGTTGAAGGGACGCTCCATGTTTCTTGTTCAGCTTTTTAATCATGATATTGGCAGTGTTTCTGAAGCCCTTCCATCCTCCGCCACGTCTTACAATGAATTCCCTACTGAAATTCATGGACGCCAGCGGCTTTAGGTATCTCGCCATGTCGAGTTTCCCGTCTGGATGGACCTTGAGTATTCGCGACAAAACGAGCAGAAGTGCATTGATACCGGTCGGCTTTAGCAAGGCAAATTCTTTGGTTTTCTTCCATGGGTCCCTTGAAGCATCCTTCTTCTTCGTTGCCTCTGCCACTGCAGCAAAGTATCGCCTCAGTAGTTCGGCTTGTTTTCGGAACGCAGCCTGATTCTTTGCACTGTTGTATGAAGCCCTTGGATTGAATGGAGAATAAGAATTTAGAGGGCCATTGTACATTCGTTTAACCCTATCATATCCGAGCAGACTCTCAAGCAAACCATATCGAGCAAAGCTGGCAATAGAAATTGGTTTACCTCTGTCCATTTCTGAAATCTTCACTAGACCTTGGAGTGGTTCCGACTTATTTAAGTGAGAAACTAGAAGACTAGGCCATGCGAGTTCATTTTGTAGGTCTGGCACAGACGTAGCAAGATCGCAAAGCAGCGTCGGGTCGATTTTCTTCTGGTTATAGTTTATGTTTACAAATGTACGATTCTGCAATATATCCCTGAGATTTTTGAATGCAACAACAGGTAACCTGAATTGATCTGTCGACTTCTTTTCGAACTTCGTCTTTAGAAAGCCGTAGACACGGTGTTGCCCATCAATGATCCATGCACAGCAGTATGTTAGGGGAAAGCTGAGTTTGCCATCCTCAAACTTAATAGCGTTCTGAACGTCCTTGTCGCTATCGAATGCTATGATGATCGCATTAGGCAACATGGCTTCCTTGGACTTGACGAAGTCGGATATCCTTCTTATACGTTCGGCACTTAATATCCGTTGATAGGCGCTCGGCCTACCTGAAGCTCTTCTAGACACGTACCCAATCTTAATGAGTTCTGATGGCATAGCTCCGAAGAAGAACATTTCATGATGATTCTGCTTGATGCGGACTGCATCCTCGCGTGTGGATGTTCGAACTTCGAATGTTACATCAAATTCTTTAAGTATTTCGTATTTAACACCAACTCCAATGGTTGTCGCGACCTTCTTGAAATATTGAAGGGCATTTGAATCCCAAGAGTCAATGCTTCGCCTTGAGAATATCTTAACCAACTCATCGTATCGTGCCTTTCTTAGTCTTTCGCCGAAAACGTAGCATATCTTAAGTTCATTGATATCCCTTAAGTCGCTATCTTGAATCTGTCTGTCGTCCGAATAGATCACTGTCCCCTTGTTAGCAAGAAGCCGTTCGCAAACAGATTGCTCTTGTAGAATATCCTTGTTCGGCTTAGAGAGGTCACTTTCCTTGCATTGAAAAACAAAAAGGAATCTCTTGCGTTCCTCTTCGCCAAAGAAAGCAACATCGATTGAGGCTTCGTCGACCAGGACTCCGTTTTCATCTTTGGCCCCACTGAAATTTAGCGAAACTTCACTATCAGCGCGAAACCCACAAGTGACAGCAATCTCTCTCAGTGCCTCTTTCAGAGAACGATGTGCTTCGGTTTCTTCTATTGTTTTTTTCATACCCTTTTCCGCGCTATTTAGAGTTTAACTTTGCGGACCCACCGCGACGCAATGACGCCTTACGTCTGTCGATAACACTTAGCGCCAAATTGAGTGAGGTGAAACGAAATGATTTGCCATTGAACGACGACAACTGTCTATCTTTCAACAACGGGAGCGTCGTTGTTTTCCCTGTTAGCCACAATAGGAGCCCGCCTCAATTGGCTCTTGGCTTGATGTAGCAAACTTACTACGAATGTCCATCGTGGAAGCTCACCTTTACGCCAAGGAGCCTTGAACGCGATTTGCACTTCCGCGTTGTCATACTCAAGAAGCCCAGCGTATTCAGGCAACTCTTCGATTTTAATTAGTCCCTTTGGTGCACAAAAGTAGAATTGATTGCTATACATCAATGCCCAAAATTGCTTGTGAGGTTTCTTTAGTTCTTGGAGAAAGTCGCGACGGTCAACTTTGACTTCAATTGAATATGTGGTTGAAACTGTTTCTGTTAACGGGTGAAAATCGGGGGCATTGAATACTTTGATGGCCCAATAGTCTATTCGAGAAAGAACGCTGTCTCGCGCCTCGCGAGAATCGACTGGGAGCTCGCGAAATGTCATAAATGTAGGAGTCAAAAAGAATTCATCAAGCGCATGAAGCAAATCTACTACTTTGAATTTATCTTGTTTTCGCTTGGGCATTTGATGATCTCAGAGGTCCGCTGAGCTACTTTTGCAATCGTTCTCGAGCGGGCGACCATTGCGCGTAACGTCTCGGCAAACAACGCCGCCGTTTTGCGAACTATCAAACGACAAATTTCCTGTGAGCAAAACGATGGAACGAGCACAACTGATTTTACTACTAAGCTTCAACATAGCCATATCAATTAAGCGAGTGTCGTTGTTTGCCGTGTTATGTGCCGTTTGCAACATCGACGGGACACTCGAGTTAGTTAAGCAATTCAAAAGCAAACAGTCCTTCTTTTCGGAGAGTACGGCGTGCAATGTCGAAGTCTGGTTCGTCTCTGCAGAAATCAGAGAAACAGAAATCTACGAGAGTTATCAGATCGTTTGCAGAAGCCGCTTTTTCTGAGTCTATGACCTTGACACCTTCGGTTTGCCCATTCATGATCGCTCTAGAGACTGCTAATTTACCATCCTCCAGTTTGATTGCGGTTTGGATACTGAATACCGGTAATAGGCTTTCTTCAGAAGAGACAAGTTTTGATCCGATAAAGTCAACACGAATAGGAGCAGCAACCCAGTTGCTGAGGTTCTCTTGATGTTGATAAGGTCTCACGTATGAGTCCGGAATAGCAAGAAATAGATCTTTCATGGTTTTAGCAGCGCTAACGCGGCTTCTAAATGTGTCGATTAGATCAGCGAATGTTTCTCGATGGTAACTAGGAAATCCGTCCAGTGTGTCGAGTGAACGCTCGTTTACCTTCAAAGTGTTCTCAAGAGCTTGCTCAATAGGCACAACTTTCAAATCCCTTGTCCACAGTCGATACAGATCACTAGCTCGGGCATCGGGAGATGGTAAGCCGACTTTTGAGAGATAATCGACTAATCGAGCAAACCTTACTGTTGGACATGCCCCGTATTTCTCAATTGTGTAGTCCCCCATTATGCACCAATGGATAATGATACTCATGATTGCTGTGTCCATCGGTCTTTTTTGTTTGTCAAATAGTGAACTTAGAATTCGTAATGGTAATGTGTAGCGTGAAGCATCTTGTGATTTGAAAAGAACCTCCATGAACAGGTTTGTGTGGTCAACGCCAAAAACAGTATACACATTCTGTATTTGAGCGAGTATTCCTGATGCCTCGAATACATGAGCGGGCTGGAATCGGTATGGCAAGCGATCGGTCTCCGGGTTCCGAACAAGGTTCTTGATCATGTTGTAAGCAGCCTCAGTTTGTTTTGAGAGGCGAAGTTGATCACCGGAAAGCCTGGGGGGAGTAGAGTCTTCATCGATTTTAAACACCTTCCTCCAATAGCCGTTAAGCCATGCAAGTTCGTCAGGCGTTTTCTGTTTCCATCTGGTTACAGGAACGGGTAGAATCTTCCGACCATTTATGTATGATCCGATGGATTGCAATCCATTGATTGCAGCATTGGTGCGTATTCGAAATAGGTGATTGCCGTATGGACTTAACAATGAGTCGTGGAAGTGTCGCGCTTCGTGGGCGAGCGTGGTTACAACCGAGAAAACTTGGAAAGCTCTTGCGGTACCTGATCGAAGTGCTTCGTTGCCAACTTTTACAACGTCAAGAGGGTTTCTTCCAATGGAGTTACATTTGACATACAATTCCCAAAGTGATGGATCCTCAAAGCGGATTGTTATCCCTAAGAATTTGGAGTCAAAACCGCCAAAGTCTCTTTGGAAGGCAACTGGGATCATTGTCCAAGCTCGATTATACTCTTCAGGATCCTCTGAACTTCTTCCTGGGTCAGGTCGTTGTGAGCGTGGATTTCTGCACGATGGAAAGGCGTCTGCACCACAACGGTCTTCTCTCGGGAAGCCTTGAGCGCAGAAAACAGTTTGAAAGCTAGCTCACCAAGATAGAAACTCCCTTGAATGATCGTGACTATTGCGGCCACTTCATTCAATCCGAAATCTAGTTCGGTCGGATCTTTCTCCGGTCCAGAACTAATCACCTTTACCTCTTCGCCTACCTTTCGAAAATCTGTCTCAAGTTCCCTGATGAATTCCGAACTGCTCAAGAACTTGATCTGAATCTCTGGGAGTGGACTCATGTGAATGACCTTTCTGATATTTGTGCAAATGGCACATAACTCGTAGAAAAACGCAACATGTGTCACGTCATTCCAGAATTCTGTGGTAGCGGTGAGTGGAGAACATGGAGCCTACCTCGGCGGCTAAAGAAGTTGCAGTATTAGCCTACCCCGCTTACACCTTGCTCACCTTCGGCGACATCTGTTCGACGCCGCTTTCCGTGATCACAAAATCGTCCTCTATCCGCACGCCAAAGTCCCCGAGCATATAAATCCCGGGTTCAATCGTGAAAACGTTGCCGGGTTTCAGCTTGTAAGCGTTCCCTTCCACGAGATACGGATGCTCATGGCCGTCCATTCCCATGCCGTGTCCAACCCTGTGCGTGAAGTATTTGCCGTATCCGGCTTTCTCGATCACACGTCGCGCAGCGCGGTCTAATTCCTGGCATTCGACTCCGGGCTTTGCCATCGCCGCGGCCGCCTGCTGAGCTTCGAACACGATATTATACACTTCCCGATACTTTGCCGAACGCTCCCCGCCCCAGAAAATCGTGCGCGTGATGTCGGAGGTGTAGCCGTCCACCGAACACCCGGCATCGATAAGAACTACCGTTCCTGCTGTGAGTTTCACTCCCGTCGGACCGCCGTGAGGAAGCGCGCTTGAAGGGCCGAACTGCACCAAACCCCCACCCCGCACACCGTGCGAGGACATCTCCCTGCTCAACATGCCCGCCACCTCCTGCTCCGAGAGCCCCTCTTTCAATTGTCGATGCGTCGCCGCAATGGAACCTACGGTAATATCGACGGCTTTTTGAATCGCTTCCAGTTCTTCCGGAGACTTGGTCATGCGCAGCTCATCGAACACCGGCGAACCATCACGCACATCAGCCTTCGAAAGCTGATCCTGAAGTCGAAGATAATCGATGTAATTCGTCGTGGGCTCGATGCCAATGCGCCCCGACGCAACCTTGAGCCTCTCCGCCGCGGAGGCGGACAGTTTATACGGATTCTCGTGCTCTTCCCATGTGTCAATATTCGTCACTGTGCTGCGTCGTAGTATGCGTTCCCGCTCGAAAGAGGGCGAAATGATTACGGGGTTGCCATCGCGTGGAATCAGCAGCGCGATCAGCCGTTCACTTCGGCCGGGGTTATATCCTGCGAAATAAGAGAAATTGGTGCTCGGCGTTGCGATGAGGAGGTCGAAGTTTTGCTCCGCCATCAATTTCTGCGCACGGCCGATGCGCGCGCCGAAGACCGATTTCGGAATTTCTATTGCAGCGTGAACGCCCGCCTCTCCCGGCGAACCTGCAAGGTGGTCAAATCCAATCGGTGTGAGGGCGGTGGCGGCGAAGGAAGTTTTAAGGAATGTGCGGCGTTTCATTTCAATGTAAGGTTATTTGTACTAGGGCAGTGTTGACACAAGGTTTTAGACCTCAACCCGCATGATCAAGCAAAGAAATGTAAGTTTGCTTGGCCAAAAATCTCGCCGTTTCCAAAAATCCCCGACCCCCTCTCCTTATTTGAAATGTTAACGCATTAGGAGAGGGTAACACTCCACGCATTTTCTCGCGGGGTGAGGTCTACTATGGCTGCGACAACGCCCTTTGCCTTATTCGGCTTGGGGCAATGTTGACACTAGATTTTTAGGACCTCACCCCGCATGATCAAGCAAAGAAATGTACCCTTCCCAAAGCTGGTAAAATGCTCTGTTAAGGAGATGGAGCCTTCGGTTACGATTTTTGACTTGTGCGTGAATGTATTTCTCGTCAAGTAACCTATTGTCGGGAGTCGGTCCATCGCCGTTTTCAAAAAAAACCTCTCGCGGGGTGAGGTCTACTATAGCCATGACAATGCCCTTTGCTTCACCCCTTGGCAGAACGGATTTCAATTTAGAGTTCATCACTCGATGCCTGAAATACCTATTCCGTCTCCACAAGAGTCGTATACTTCGCTTTTCCGTCCTTGATCATTGATTCGAGTCTGTTTACAAGATTGTCGGTCGTTTCATCAATGTCGTCTTCAAGCGCCTCGTATTCTTCCATCGAAGCACAGAGAAACTGCTCCACAAACGAATTCTTTTTCCCCTTGAGCTCGAAAATCGAATAGTTCTTTTTTCGCACTTCTCGAAGATGCCGATTCAGCTCCTGCGTCAAGCTGAGATACTCCTCACGGCGTTTTGGGTCGATATCGTATGAAATTTGTAAGATAACCTTGGGCATAGGACCTTCCTGAATTGCTAACAATTAGTTTTTTGTGTTTTGAATTCCATTATTCAAGATGTGTTTGGTTTTCGGCCGACCCCTTTTCCATTTCCCCCTTCAGAAGGGGGAAAGGAAGTGGGTCCGTTTCTCTGCACTCATGAGCTATCGTTTGCGAAAATACAAGATTACTCTCGTCGGATTGCACTAGTCATTGAAAATTCCTCATGGCCGCTCTGATTTCCCGCTCGTTCATTCCAAAATAGTGGCCGATTTCATGGTACAACACTTCAAGAATTCTCAGCTCAACCTCGGACTCATTCCTGCACGCGGCTTCGATGTTTTTTTGGTAAAGCGTAATCTTGTCCGGCCCTGTCGGAGAGGTCCCGTACCAGGTGTTGCGGTGCGGGAGCGGAGTGCCCTGATACAGGCCAAGCAATGAGTACTTGCCGCCTTTCATGTGCTCGAGCACGTCTTCCGAGGGATAATCCTCAACGACAATATGAACGTTATCGATTCGACTCTTGAAATCCTCCGGCAGGTTGTCAAATGCTGTTTGAGCAATTTCCTCAAAACGCTCGCGTGTCATAAGCGAAAAACCCTCGGCGCAAAAAAGAAAACGCCTGCAAGCGCACCCATTGTGAGAGTGACCACAACGATTGCCCGGATGATGGACATTTGATGGCCTGTGGAGGTGGCGAGAACCGCAAGAATGAAGGACCACAACGAAACTCCAACATCAAAACTTACGAGCGCAACGTATGAAACCGGTTTGATGGTGTACGGGTGCGGATTTGCGGTGAAAAGATACATCCCAAACGTGAGCAACTCGACGGGCAGGACAAAAAACAGCGACGCCACAACCGGAACCAACGAGTATGAAAGAAGTCCAAGTGAAGATCGAAAACCCGACTTCCCTCCCATTGCTCGCGCACTCAGATGATACGAAACCGGGAGAATCAGAACGAGCCCAAGGCCGGTCACCACGCCCACACCAAGGGCCCACACAATGAGCTCCAGGAGCGTGTCGAACCGATTGCCAAGGCGCAGATACCAGAAGCTTGTGAACGAAAGGCTTATGCCGAAGAGAGTGAAAAGAAAGACCGAGTAATTTTTGTGCTCCGCAAGCGTAACCTGATGAAATGTCGCCCGCGGAGACTCGACAATACCCCAGACTGTCTCGAAGAGATCAAGGTTTGGAATACGGTTTTGGAGAAACCCCTTGCAGTTGCTGCAAACAGTTGCATAGTTGTCATTCTCAGAATGACAAACGGGGCATATGATCATCGTTTGGGGGGATTAAAATATGTGTCTGAAGGAAATGTAGGAAGAAAGGCCTTTGGAATCAATGACTTTTTAGATTCATCAGCCACGAATCGCTGGCTGGCGACTCCGTCATTCTTCTTCGGAATGAAATGATCACACAAAAGATGAGAGGACTGTCCCGGTCATGCTGAGATTCTATCATCCTCTCATATTTTAGGAAACTGGCTTGAACTTTGCAGTGAAGTGACGCAGCACCGGAGCTTCCTCGGTAATTCTCAATCCCTTTAGGCGGCGACGATTGGCAAATACTTCCAGCACGACTTCGGCGACATAATCGATGTGACTCTGCGTGTACACCCGTCGTGGAATGGCCAGGCGAACAAGTTCCATTGAAGGAGAAACCAATTTCCCGGTTGAATCATATTTTCCGAACATGACGCTGCCAATCTCCACCGAACGGATCCCTCCCGCAAGATAAAGAGCGCAGACAATCGCCTGGCCTGGATACTCATGAACGGGAATGTGCGGTGCAAAGCCTTTTGCGTCAATGTAGATCGCATGGCCGCCGGGTGGTTGGACAATGGGGACGCCTGCCGAGGTAAGTTTTTCTCCCAAATATTCAACCGAACGAATACGATATGTCAGGTAATGTTCCTCGAGCACTTCTTCCAATCCCTGGGCAATGGCCTCGAGGTCTCGCCCGGCAAGTCCGCCGTAAGTCGGAAAGCCCTCCGTCACGATCAGAAGGTTTCTCGCCTGGCGAGCAATATTGTCATCATTGAGCGCGAGAAATCCTCCCATGTTCACCAACCCATCCTTTTTTGCGCTCATCGTGCATCCGTCAGCATAGGAAAACATCTCTTGAGCTATATCGACCAATGATCGCCTTGAGTATCCCGGTTCACGCTTTTTTATAAAGAACGCATTTTCCGCGAACCTGCAAGCGTCCAGAAAAAGCGGAATCCCGGCTGATTTCAATACTTTTTTGACCTCCCGTATGTTTCCCATGGAAACCGGCTGTCCACCGCCGGAGTTGTTCGTCACCGTGATAAAGCAGAGAGGAATACTCTCTGCTCCCTTTTCTTTGATGAACTTTTTCAGTCCTCCGACATCCATGTTCCCCTTGAACGGCGCTATCACATCAGGCTTCTTCCCTTCTGCCGTCAAAATGTCGACTGCTTCAGCACCCGAGTATTCGACGTTTGCACGCGTTGTGTCAAAGTGAGTGTTGTTCGGTATATAGTTGCCTTTGCCCCCGGCAATGGCAAACAAGATCTTCTCAGCTGCGCGGCCTTGATGCGTTGGAATAATATGCTTGAAGCCTGTCAACTCCCGAATGACCTTCTCGAAACGGAAGAAACTCTTCGAGCCGGCATACGATTCATCGCCATCCATGATTCCCGCCCATTGCTTTGCGCTCATGGCCGAAGTTCCGCTGTCTGTCAGGAGGTCAATCAGCACATCCTCGGCCGGAATCAAAAAAGGATTATAGGAAGCCTTTCGCAATATTCGTTCTCTATCCGATTCCGTGGTAAACTTAATCGGCTCAACAGATTTGATTTTAAATGGTTCGATAATGGTTTTCATAGATTCCATGCCTGTCGGTTATACTGTGCTGTTGCTTCCTCTTCCTTCAGCTGTTTGAGAGTCCGCAGAATATATCTCCAATGCCGTTCAATCAGGAGTTCATGATGTGCGACACCTCGAATTGTCTGCTTTTTGTCGATAATGTACGTCACGCGCCGCACAGCAACTCCGCGCAGCCACAAGACCCGATAGTTTCTGCAAATCTCAAGTTCAGGGTCGCTCCCAAGCGGAAAAGGAAAATTGTACTCCTTTGCAAACTCTTTGTGCTTTTCAAGGCCGTCGCTGTTCACTCCGATGATCATAGCGTTCAAATTTCTGATTTCCTGAATATGTGATGCGAACAGGCAACCCTCCTTCGTGCATCCCCAGGTGAAATCCTTCGGGTAAAAGTAAAGGACGACATTGCGCTCGTCGCGTTGGTCGCTGAGACGAAAACGCACTCCCGTGTGAAGCTTCACCTCAAAATTCGGAGCCCTATCACCAATGCGGAGCATAGCAGGCAAAAAAAAGCCCCTTCGGGGAGGGGCGTTGGAAAATCTGTAGATCGTTGGTCATTCTTTGTCATACTGAATCAATGAGAAGACGTCGTACCCCTCCAGACGGTCCCTGCCCTTGAGAAAGTTCAATTCAACAAGAAAACACAGGCCCACAACAGTGCCTCCGACCTGCTTAACAAGCTTGCAGGCCGCAGCCATGGTTCCACCTGTTGCCAGCAAGTCGTCGTGTATCAAGACGCGCTCGCCCTGCTTAAGAGCATCCCTGTGGATCTCGATGGAATCCTTGCCGTACTCAAGAGAGTATTCCTCCCGGACAGTCTCTGCCGGCAACTTTCCCTTTTTTCGGATGGGGACAAATCCTACTCCGAGCCGCAATGCCAGAGCGGCGCCCAGAATAAATCCTCTGGACTCAACGCCGATGATTTTGTCAATCTTAGCGCCGTCGTATTTCTCGTAGAACGTGGCGACTGCCTTCTTAAAAGCTTCCGGCTCCTTAAGGAGCGTCGTAATGTCACGAAAGACAATTCCCTTCTTGGGAAAATCAGGTACGTTGCGGATATAGGAAACGAGGTCACTCATAGGTCTCTCAAATCTAAAGCAGGCCTCACCTGCGAGGTTGTCCGAAAAAAACGATTCACCGGTAGCCGCAGACTTTATGTCTGCGAAATTCGCGCGGAATCGCAACCTGAAGGTTGCGGCTACCAAGATTTGACGACTTTTTGGACAACCTCAAAAGTTAGAGCTCTGGTTTTCGAGCAATAGTTTTCCACCGAATTGACAAAAGGTGGGGTCTGCTATTAGCCGTGACAACCGCCCATTGTGTTAACATTTTTCTCCTGAAAACTGGAGAACATCGGTAACAAGCTTCTCACGAGTCTATCGACTCGCGAGGCTGTCCAAAATGCCAGCCCGCTACGCGTTCTGGCGGGTAGGGCGGGAAGTTTTCTCGCCCACGTTGGATTTGCGAAAATGATTTGAAATCAACAACTTTTGAAGGGGCACAACGGGTCAAAAGTACTTTTTGGACGGCCACGCACGTAGAGAAGAGTCGTGGACAGTAAGCGCATGAACTTCATTCGGGGCGCAGACATAAAGGTTGCTGCTGCCATGAGGTCTACCATTTGATCGGCTCTTTTTTCAAAAACGATTCAATTCCTTTTTTGCAGTCTTCCGTCATTCTTGTAAGCGCGTTCAGGTTCGCTGCATAGTCCAGTGCATCGGTCGTCGGCATTCCATGAATTCGGGCAAGCAGTTCTTTGATAAGACCCATGGATGAGGAGCTGCATTTTTCTGCAAGCTGCTGGGCCAGCTCAAGTCCCTGACGTTCGAGGTTTACCGCCGCAACAACCTGATTCAGTAAACCAAGCTGATAGGCCTCTTCAGCAGAGATAACATTGCCCCGAAGAGTCAGCGCGCGGGCGCGAGCCTCGCCGATTCTGCGCACGAGAAAAACCATGACTATAGCCGGTATGAAGCCAATCCGCACTTCTGTATAACCGAATTTTGCTGTTTCTTGAGCGGCGAGCACAAAGTCGCACACCGACGCCAACCCGCACCCGCCGGCTAATGCCGGTCCTTGAACAAGGGCAATGACCGGCTTTCGATGTGTGTAAATCTGCAGAAAAAGCTTCATCAAATTCGATGAATCCTGCTGATTTTGATTGAAATCGAACTTCGAAATGCGTTGGATATAGGCGAGGTCAGCTCCCGAACAAAACGACTCTCCTTCGGCCTTCAAGATAATCACTTTGACATTGGAGTCTTTCTGAGCGGCGAAAAATGCAGAGGAAAGTTCGGCTACCATCGTGTCGTCGAGGGCATTGTGCTTCTCTGCCCTGCTCAACGTAATCGTGCCTACGCGCTGGCGGACATCGTACCTGATATGCGTGAAATCCACGGATTCTGTCATTCTTCAGCGAACAAAAAGTAGCAAGAACACGAGTGAAATGCAAACAAAAACCCCGTCACAATGTGCCGGGGTTCAGTTGAGACGTTCCGAAGGTTCACTCGAATTTACTCGTGACCTTCAGAAGGTTAACAGGAACATCTAGGCATCGTAATAGAGCATGAACTCGTACGGATGCGGACGCAGCTGCATAGGCTTCGACTCTTTGTCCGTTTTGTACTCAATCCATGTCTCGATCACATCTTCGCTGAAGACATCTCCTCTGAGCAAGAATTCGTGATCCCTTTCGAGCGCAGCCAATGCTTCAGGCAACGAACCCGGCGCTGAGGGAACATCCCGAAGTTGCTCGGGCGTCATATCGTAAATATCCTTGTCCAGAGGCTTTCCCGGGTCAATCTTGTTGATAATTCCGTCGAGCCCTGCCATGAGCATCGCTGAAAATCCCAAATACGGATTGCAGGTCGGGTCGGGACAACGAAATTCAATGCGCTTTGCTTTCGGGTTTGACGAATACATCGGAATTCGCACTGATGCTGAGCGATTCCTCTGCGAGTACGCGAGGTTCACGGGCGCTTCAAAGCCAGGAACTAATCGTTTGTAAGAATTCGTCGTCGGATTTGTCAGTGCACACAAAGCGGGCGCATGCTTCAAAAGCCCGCCAATGTAATACATAGCCATTTCGCTCAGGCCGGCATAGCCTGTGCCGGCGAACAGTGGTTTCCCCGATTTCCAAATGCTTTGATGCACGTGCATTCCTGAGCCATTATCGCCGAATATCGGCTTGGGCATAAAGGTCACTGTTTTTCCGTGCTTCTTGGCCACGTTCTTTGTGACATACTTATAGGCAAGGTAGTTATCTGCCATTCTCGTGAGCGTATCGCGCTTCATGTCGATTTCGGTCTGACCGGCGGTGGCGACTTCGTGGTGGTGTACTTCCACAGCGATACCGATGGACTCCATTGTTAGCACCATTTCGGTCCGAAGATCCTGCAAGCTGTCAATGGGCGGCGCCGGAAAATAACCTTCCTTGTAGCGTGGTTTGTGCCCGAGATTCGCTTCACCGTTCGACCCGCTGTTCCAGAATCCCTCTATCGAATCAATGTAATAATAGCCGTAGTGGTACGATTGGTCAAAACGGATGTTATCCAAAATGAAAAACTCCGGCTCCGGGCCAAAAAATGCCGTGTCACCGATGCCCGTGCTCTTCAAGTACGACTCTGCTTTTCTGGCGATGTTCCTCGGGTCACGGGAATAGCTCTCTCGGGTGATAGGGTCGGCAACGTCGCATATCAAACTCAGAGTTGGGACTGCTGTAAACGGGTCGACAAAAGCAGTCTCGGGGTCCGGAAAGAGAATCATATCGCTTTCATGAATCTTCTGAAAACCTCGAATGCTGGACCCGTCAAACCCGATTCCGTCCTCGAACACGTCTTCGTTGAATTCCGTCGTCGTGACGGAAAAGTGCTGCCACTGGCCAAGAAGGTCGGTAAACTTAAGATCGACCACTCTGACATCACGGTCTTTGATCATCTTAAAGACCTTGTCGACGCCTGTCGACGATTTTGTTTTAACTGTCGCCATAACGCTCCTTGATAGATAGTTGAAGGTTATTTGTGATTATGAATTTTAACTCTCAATGTCTCTTTTGCCGTCGATAGGACGACGCTCGTCGTTGTTTTTGTCACTCCATTCCATGATTGGATTTTTGCGAGAAGTTTCTCCAGGCTCGCGGCGTTTTCGGTTCTGACTTTCAACAGATGAGTTCCGTCCCCGGTAATGGCGTGACATTCCAGTATTTCGTCCGACGTGTTCACGTGCTCAAGAAAGGAGGTGAAATGTTTCGATGAATCCACCGTAACAATGACAAAAGCCGTGATGTCTTTCCCCAGAAGCTTGTGATCGACTTTGGCAAAGTACCCGGTGATGTATCCCGTTTCCTCAAGCTTTCGCAGTCGCTCGCTCACGGCGGGAAGCGAGAGGCCAACCTTTGCGGCGAGGTCGTTGCGCTTTGTCCGGCCTTCCTTCTGAAGAACGTCAATGATTTTAATGTCGGTTTCGTCGATGTTGCTCATGGCAAGAAGGAATCAAGCTGCGGGGGTTGAAAACTTAAATAATTAAGGACAGGATGGCTAATGGCCTTATAAAGATAAGGTTTGGGCTGGTATTTGTCAAGCGCGATTTTCAAAAAAAAGCCGTTCAAGGAATGTTGAACGCCTGTGCCAACCGGTGTATCGTTATTACTCAGTTGCTAGTTCTGTCATGCCATCCGATGTAAATTGAATGACTCCTTCGCATATCGTCATCTGAACTTCAAAACTCCTGTTCATGACAACAAGGTCCGCATCCTTGCCAACAGCCAGGATTCCCTTCTTATGCTCCAGGCCGAGTACTTTTGCGCCATTGAGAGACGCCATCCTCACGGCATCTGTCAGGGGGACATCGACCAGCTGAACCATGTTCTTCACAGCTTCTTCCATCGTCAATGTGCTGCCTGCGAGCGTACCGTCGGACAGGAACGCCTTCTTCCCTTTCACACGGATTACCTGGTCCATAAACGTGTAGTCTCCGTCTGGCATTCCTGAGGCACGAATTGCGTCTGTAATCAGCAGAATGCCACCCTCGCCCTTGATTCGATAAATAAGCTTCATGACGGCAGGGTGCACATGAATTCCGTCCGCAATAAGCTCCAGCTTGAGCTCGTTGTGCAAAAGAGCTGCGAGGACGACACCCGGATCTCGATGATGGAACGGTTTCATGGCATTGAACATATGCGTCACGTGTGCGGCCCCATTATCGATCGCTTTCAGGACTTCCTGATATGTTGCCGACGAATGGCCGATAGACAACACGACACCGTTTTTGGCCGCCGCCCGCATCACGTCTTCAACATTGGGCAATTCAGGAGCTATCGTCATCAGGCGCACGAACCCATGGCTTGCGTCATACAGCTTTTCCCACCCTGAAACACTCGGCGGCCAGAGATAGTCGGCTTTCATGGCGCCATGGAAGCTCTTGTTAATAAAAGGGCCCTCGAGATGAATACCCCAGATGTTAGAACTTTTCGAATTCTGGCAGAACTCGGCAATCCTTTTCACGTCCGCGACCATGTCTTTTTCCGGCTTGCTGTACAACGCGGCGAGCATGCCCGTGGTCCCGTGGGAGAAATAGAATTCGGAAATGTGCCTTACCGCTTCGAGGCTCATATCGGCAAAGCCATACCCGCCTCCCCCGTGGACCAGCAAATCTACAAAGCCCGGCGTCAGGATCATTCCAGGACAGTCAAAAACACGGTGCTTGCCGGGAACGTCCACTTCCTTTGCGCTTCCAATTCCGACGATTTTTCTTCCCTCGACGACGATCGTTCCTGCTTCGATGAGACGAAAGGGCGTTACGATGTCAATATTTGTTATGGCAAAATTCATCACCTATAACTCTTGCGTAAATCCTCAATAGCTTTTTTGATTTCATGGCCGCGAAAAATGGATGTCCCTGCAACAAGGACATTGGCACCGGCTCTTACCACCGCCGGCGCTGTACCAGTGTCGATGCCTCCGTCGACTTCGAGATGTATTTCCCTGCCCGTTTTCTCGATCATCTCCCGCACCTCCCTGATCTTCCTCTCACTTCCCTTGATGAACTTTTGACCGCCGAATCCTGGATTTACCGACATGATGAGGATAAGATCGACATCGTCCATGATGTTGCTCAACAAGGAAGTTGAAGTCGCCGGGTTTATCGCTACGCCCGCTTTTGCGCCGAGCTCTTTGATCAGTGCTACCGTCCGCTGTAAATGCTTACAGGCTTCCTGATGCACAGTGATGATGTCGGAGCCGGCTCGCCGAAAATCGTCAAGATACTTTTCCGGAGATTCAATCATCAGATGCGTGTCCAGGGGGAGCTTTGTCTGTTCTCTGATTGCGCCGACAATGAACGGGCCAAAGCTTATGTTCGGCACAAAGTGCCCATCCATGACATCAAGATGGAGCCAGTCCGCCCCGCCGTGTTCCGCTTGTGCGACCTCTTCCTTGAGGTTGGCAAAATCAGCCGCAAGGACTGATGGAGCAATCTTGACGTTGTTCCTCAATTCTCACCTCGTATCGGACTATCCGGTTTTTTGGTGACGAAAAGGTCTATCGCCGTCCCCGAAGCGGCAATTTCTCCGCTCCGAGGATACTGATCGATCACCGTGTTCGGAAGCAAGTCAAGATTGACTTGATACGTTATATTCCCCACTCTGAAACCCTGCTGAACCACCGCCCTTTCGGCCTCGGTCAGCGTTTTCATGATAACTTTCGGAACAGGCAGGCGGTCCACACTTTTCCCCTGGCTGACAACAATATCGATTCTGCTGCCTTTCCTCACGTTTGTTCCAGTGGGAATTCCCTGGTCAATAATTGTATTCTCAGGGAAATCCTGAGAAACCTGATAAGTAATCTCGCCCAGTGCAAGGCCGAATCGTTCAAGCGTGAAGGTCCCATCACGGATTGATTTTCCTCGCAAACTCGGCACAAGCACAAGCAATTCTCCCCCGCTCACGGTCAAATAGACATTCCTTCCAAATTTCACTTCTGCGCCGGGCGCAGGGTTTTGAAAAGCGACTGTTCCAACGGGATACTCTTTATCCGCTTTCGGCTCGGTTTCTTTGAATTCCAGGCCGCTGTCAGTCATTACTTTTCTGGCTTCTTCTACCGGCAAACCGAGGACCGAAGGAACGCGCGTCGATTTGCCTTGTTGTACATACAGGGGCATCACCAGGTTGTCCATGAGCAGAAAGAGAAAAAGAAAAACAAGAAAACCGACGAGAGAGTACTTCAGGAAGGTCTTGATTTTGCGTTCGCGGTCAGGATTCACGAGGTTTATCAATATAAAAAATAATCGTCAGACTAACAAGATTTTTTGATTTCTGAAAGTCCGGAAACATCACGAACGCGCTCACAGTACACTACAACGCACAAAGCCTTCACTTGTTTGCTTCGCAATCGATTGTTTAGTACCATCGGGATGTACTGCATGACTTCAACTCTGGAAAAATATTCCCTATGACGTCATCCCGCGGGACGAACTCTCACGCGTCGGTCGTGGAATCGATGTCCCCCCTTCAACGTGATGTGTTTAAGACGCTTTTGTACTTCGATATTTTCAACCACCCCTTAAGACCTGAAGAGATTTATCGATTCCTACCAAGTAATTCCACCACCGCTGAGGCTGTGGAACGAGCCTGCACAAGTGAGCCACTTCTGAGCATTATTCGAAGTGACTCAGGATTCTATTCCTTCCGCTCAAATCCCTGGAGCACTTCCTCCGCGCGGCTCTCGAAGGAATATCGTGCTGCCAAACTCCTCAAGATTGCCAGTCTTGTGACAGCAATAATCACACGGGTACCTTTTGTCCGGGCAGTCGGACTCTCTGGAGAACTCGCCAAGGGTGTCGCAAGCGAAGAGGCGGACATTGATTTCTTTGTCGTTACGGCCTCAGAAAGGCTGTGGATTTGCAGATCGATGCTCATTGCGCTCAAGAAAATCCTCCTCTTCAACAGCAAAAAGTATTTTTGTCTGAACCACTTCGTGTCGGAAGATCGACTACCTTTCGATGAGCGCAATATTTACACAGCGATCGAAATTGTGACGATTCAACCCGTTTCTAACCACGCAATGATCAGCAAGTACAAACGACAGAACAACTGGGTTCATGTGTTCCTCCCAAACGCTCCCTTGGAGGGTGATGAAACCCGCGAGAGTCGAGGACGCCAAAGCGGACTACAGAAATTCCTCGAGAAGCTCATTCCTAGTCGATTTGCTGATTGGCTTGATGGTAAATTGATGGACTTCTGGAGAAGAGTTTGGAAAAAACGCTACCATCAATTGACCGACGCGGAGCGAAATAGGTTATTCCGGTGTACGGCCTTTTTATCCACAGCCTATGGAACGGACTTCCTTCACAGAATCCTGAAGACATACAACGAACGGCTTGAGTCGTTTCACCTCCCCGTGTCCTTGATAATTCGTCAGAGCAACGACCTTGCGTGACATCCTCATCACTCACTCCTATTTCCTTCATTTCGACCCCAAAGAATATCGTGCGATGATGCCGTATCCCCCTTTGGGTACGCTCTATGCTGCAAGCATGCTGAGAAAGGGCGGCTTTGACGTTGCCTTCCATGACACTATGCTGGCGCATGACGAAGAGGAAATCCGGAATTCATTACAGACCCATCAGCCGAAGATCATCGTCGTTTATGACGACCAGTTCAACTATTTGACGAAAATGTGCCTCTCAAGGATGAGGCAAGCGGCCTTCAAAATCGCAGATATTGCTAAGGAGTATGGCTGTGTAGTAATAGTTTTCAGCTCTGACGCTACGGACCATTTGCAGGATTATTTCCGTCATAATATCGATTTCATTATTTGCGGCGAGGCCGAGGTGACCTTGTGCGAGCTCGCTGATTCGTTGTTACATAATCCTGAGAGAACGATAAGCTCAATTCATGGAATCGCCTACAAAGAAGACGGGACGATAAGGCAAACAAGCCGGCGCGAGCTTATGACAAAACTAGATGAGATCCCTTTTCCATCGTGGGACCTTGTTGATATCGAGAGTTACCATTCAGCATGGGAACGGTGCCATGGATACTACTCGGTCAATGTTGTAACAACCCGAGGATGCCCATTTCATTGCAACTGGTGCGCGAAACCCATCTATGGGCAGGTCTACCATAGCCGGAGCCCCGAGAATGTTGTTGAAGAGCTGATATATCTAAAGAAAACCATAAACCCGGACCACATTTGGTTTGTCGACGATATTTTCGGACTCAGACCGGGGTGGCTTGCTGGTTTCGACGAGGTCATAAACGAGCACAACGTGAGGATTCCTTTCAAATGTCTTTCTCGTGCAGACTTGCTCCTAAAAGAAGACAATATTCGGCATCTCAAGAACTCCGGTTGTCAGACTGTATGGATCGGCGCAGAGTCAGGTTCTCAGAAAGTTCTTGACGCAATGGAAAAGGGCACGACAATCGAACAGATTCATCACTCAACCGAACTATTGCGCAAGAGCAAAATTCGAGTCG
>JACPSI010000029.1 GCA_016193365.1 Ignavibacteriales bacterium | reverse complement strand
TTCCTCGGCATGGGGTTCGGATTCAGCGGTTATCTCCTCCCGTGGAATGAGCTGGCTTTTTTTGCCACGAAGGTCGGAACTGATATCGCCGGTGTTGTTCCGGTCATCGGTAAACCGATTATGGTCCTGCTTCGTGGCGGAGAAGACGTAACGGGGGCAACGCTTTCCAGGATGTTCGGATTTCACGTGGCGGTTTTTCCCGGCTTGTTTGTCGTGTTCCTCGGTATTCATCTCTTGCTTGTCCAGCGACAGGGGATGAGTGAGCCCATTGGCCTCGAGAACTCGATGGATTCTCCACAACGGAGAATGCCGTTCTTCCCGAACTTCATTCTTCGGGACCTCCTCCTGTGGCTTCTGGTTTTGAATGTCCTTGCAATCCTTGCTGTCCTTTTCCCGTGGGAATTGGGAAAGAAGGCCGACCCGTTTGCCCCGGCCCCCAGCGGAATCAAACCTGAATGGTATTTCTTGTTCATGTTCCAGACATTGAAATATATACCGGCCCAGGTTTTTTTCATCGACGGTGAGGTTCTGGGAATTCTCCTGTTTGGTCTCGCCGCGATGTTCTGGACGTTCGTTCCTTTTTGGGATCGCAGGAGCTCGGCCGGACAGCAGAATCGATTTGTCAACTACCTCGGGTTATTTGCAGTACTCTACATCATTCTTCTTACGATCCTCGGATGGTATTCATGACGCAGCGTGTCATATACCGGCTTCCAGCCCTCTGCTTGGTTCTTTTGATTGTGGTCCACATCCCGGCATATTCGCAAGATAAGTGCCTGGAGTGTCATGAAGCGATCGGGGACAAAAACGCAGCACTTTTTAAGCGGGACGTTCACTTCTCAAAAGGGATTTCCTGTGCGAATTGTCACGGCGGCAACGCGTTGAAAGAGGAAATGGAAGAGGCGATGGACTTAAGGGCGGGATTCACGGGTGTCCCCAAGGGCGATCACGTTTCAGCATTGTGTGCGAAATGCCACTCCGACGCTTCTGTCATGTTGAAGAAATACAAATCTCTTCTTCCTTTGGACCAGATGGAATCTCTGACTTCGAGCGTCCACGGGCAGCTCTCGACTTCGGGCAAAGAACGAATCGCTCAATGCACGTCGTGTCACGGAGCCCATGGAATCGTATCGAAGTCCAATCGGCTTTCTTCTGTTCATCCTCTTCGAGTGCCGGCCACCTGCTCGAAATGCCACGCCAACGCATCGTACATGCGTGCCTACGATCCCAGCCTTCCCATCGATCAGCTGGAGAAGTATCGAACAAGCGTTCATGGGAAACGGAACGTTGGCGGCGATGCAAAGGCCGCCGAATGTGCAAGCTGTCATGGAAGTCATGAAATCCTTGCTGCCAAGGATGTAAGGTCCCACGTCTATCCCACAAACCTGCCGACGACATGCGCAAGATGTCACTCGGACGCAACGTATATGAGAGGGTACGGAATCGCGTCGGATCAATACGAGAAATTTGCAAAAAGTGTTCACGGTCAAGCGCTCCTGGAAAAGAAAGATCTCGGTGCGCCGGCTTGCAATGATTGCCATGGCAACCATGGGGCTGTGCCGCCGGGTGTAGAATCGATTTCAAAGGTGTGCGGGACGTGTCATGCGCTAAACGCTGAATTGTTCTCAGCAAGTCCCCACAAAAAAGCATATGACAAGAGGAAGTTGCCCGAATGTGAAACTTGCCACGGAAACCACGAAGTTCTGGCAGTGACAGACGATCTTTTGGGCGTGAACGAAGGTGCCGTATGCGTATGGTGTCACGGAAATGATAAATTGCCAAGAGGGTATCATGTCGCCCGGACTATGCGTCAATTGGTGGATAGCCTGATGTCTGCGGAGAAAGAAGCGACGTCGCTGGTCGTCGAGGCGGAGCAAAAGGGTATGGAGGTTGGTGAGTCAAGATTCATGCTGAGGCAGGTACATCAGGCGAGACTCGAAACGCGCACGAAGGTCCATTCATTCAACGAAGAGCAGTTTAGAGAAGTTGCGCAGCGAGGTTTTGATGTATCATCAAAGGTGTCGGAGGAAGCGGGTTTGGCTATTGAGGAATACTATTATCGACGATGGGGGTTACTTGTCGCTTCGTTCATCATCACGATTCTCGCGGCGTCTCTCTATGTATATATCCGAAGGATAGAGAGGAACAATGCTCAGTGAGATGATTCCATCCGAATTTTCATGACAGAATATTTCCCAATTCCTGAAAAATCTTTAAGTCGCTGTGGCAGAATTGGGAAATCCAAGTCGAGGGAAGGGGAAAGACCTTCGTTTAGCTTCAAGGTTGAATGAATTCTCCCGTAAAGAATTGGCACGATTATTGAGGTTTCACGACCATTTGAAAGCCTCGTTCTTATGAACAACGAACCGAACACAAAGAACAGTAGGGCAGTCTACATTGCACAACTGTTGAGCGTCCTTCTTATATGGGTGTTCGTCCTCGTAATTTCTTTCTGGATCCTCAACCTGATCTTGTTGGCAATTGAGCTGAACGATGCGCCCGGTGCCTCCGTGGCAATCAGTATTGTTGCGATCCCGGTGTTCATCACGTTGGCGAGTGTGTTGACTTATGTGTTTGTTGGTTTACACAAGGAAAAGCATCGTACTTCAACATCGAACGAGGAGAAGTGACATGCGTATCCGGGCGTTCACTATTTTCTTCCTCCTATTTCTGGCAGTTTCGTCCTACGGTCAGGAAATAGACCTTCCCACCGACCCTCTCAACGGCCGTATCGTCTTTGAAGAAAAAAAATGCATTGGCTGTCATGCCATTGGAGGTTATGGAGGAACAGCCGGGCCCGATTTGAGCCGAGAGCAGTATTTCGGGAGCGTGTTGGAACTCGCGTCAATCATTTGGAACCACACCCCGCAGATGAATCGCAAGTTCCGGCAGCTTCGTATGGATCGGCCAAAGCTCACAGAGAACGAAATGCTCGACCTGCTTGGGTTCCTCTACTACCTCAGGTATCTGGGTGAGCCGGGCAGCGTTGCCAACGGCAAAAGACTGTTGGACTCAAAAGGCTGCATTACGTGCCACAGCGTCGCCGGACAAGGCGGTAAAGTCGGCCCTGATTTCAAAACGATTCAACGCTATTCAGCTCCGTTGTACATGGTGCAGGCGATGTGGAATCATGGACCTGCCATGCAGGAGCAAATAAAAAAAGGAAAGACAAAGTATCCCATCCTCACAGGACAGGATATGGTTGATGTTGCTGCCTACCTTCGTCAGGTAAGTTCGGCGGATGTCGAAGTTCGTATGTCTGTTGGAAACCCAAAGAAAGGACGCGTTCTCTTCGAGCAAAAGAGTTGTTCGAATTGCCATGTCGGTGAGGGCAAGAGAAAACGAATTGAATCCGGGTTGATTAAGATCGATTTAAAGAAAGGCGTCACCGAAGTTGCGAGTGCAATGTGGAATCACGGCCAGGCAATGTTGCAGTACATGCAACAGGCATCGATTCATTGGCCGCGGTTTCAGGGGAATGAAATGGCGGACATCATTGCGTATATCTACTTCCTTGGATTCGAGGATCACGAAGGGAGTGACCGGCGCGGTGGTCGAGTCTTTGGCGAAAAAGGGTGCAACAGCTGTCACGTGAAGGGCGGGGAAGGAAAAGGTCCTGATCTTGCTTCGCTGAAAAAGCTTGATTCACCGGTAAGAATGATCCAGCTGATGTGGAACCACGCTGGAGATATGGAGGACTTGCTGATTACGCAAAACAAGCGGTGGCCTGAACTCTCACCCGAAGAAATGAGAGATCTCTATGCCTATCTTCGCAAAATGTCGAAGGAATAGTGGTTTAAACAACCATGGCTTCTTACGCTACAGATCGTCCATGACCCTGAGCTCAAGTCCTTCCAAGCGATCATTCCTGTGCAGATCAGCGGTACTTCTTCTTGCAATGATGGTCGGTTGTGCATTGACATCCGACGATAGGAAGATCCAACCGATTGTCTACAGCCATAAGTCCCACATAGAGAATGCCGGCCTGACCTGCACCGATTGCCACAGCTCAGTTCAAACTTTGGCTGCTGCATCAATCCCGAACTTAGAAGTATGCCGCAATTGCCACTCCGAATCGCTTTCCGAGTCTCCGGAGGAAGCAAAGCTTTTGAAATACGTTGCCAAAGCCGCCGAGGTCCCGTGGGAACGCGTGTACAAAGTCCCCGACCATGTGTACTTTTCACATCGCAGGCATGTGGTAGCAGGGCGCTTGGAATGTGAGGTTTGCCATGGGAATGTTCAACAGTTCACGATGCCGGTATCTTTGCCGGAAATTCCTGTTACGATGGAGAATTGTATGAGTTGTCATCGGAAACACAATGTGACAAATGATTGTTTGTCATGTCATCGGTGAGAGGCTGAAGAGTGCATGGAAATTAAAAGGCGAGATTTTCTAAAACTTTTTGGCAGTCTCTCAGGTGCAGTCGTACTCGGCGAGTATGCGCTGGACGAGGTGATGGAGCTTCCCGAAGGGATCATCGAACTGGCAAAGAACGGTCCGGGCGTCGAAACGTGGCAGAATACAATTTGTGGTTTGTGTCCCGCCGGCTGCGGAATGAGAATTCGCCTGATCGACGGAATTCCCGTTTATGTGAAAGGCAACCCAATCTATCCCATCAACAAAGGAGGTCTCTGTCCGCTCGGGTTGAACGCATTGCATTCCCTCTACCATCCAGACCGACTCAAAAGGCCCATGAGAAAGAATCAAAGTGCGGGAACGTCGGGTTGGGAGGATGTCAGCTGGGACGAAGCTCTTAAAACGGTGAGCGACAAACTCGTGGAATTGCGGAATACAGGCAAGCCGCACCATGTCGCATTCCTTGGTCACGAGGAAAACGGACTCATGAAGCGTCTCATTGAACGTTTTATGCAAGCCTACGGGTCGCCGAATTACTATCAATGCTCTTCTGCGCAGAATAATGTGGTCCCATACGCACTTTTGCACGGCCATACCACGATGCCAACATACGACATTCTGAACGCGCGTCTCATTGTGAGCTTTGGATCGAATTTTCTTGAGGAAGGATATTCTCCGATATACTACACAAAACTTTATAGCCACCACGAAGAGCAGCGGACACGCTACGTGCAAATTGAATCGCGATTGAGCCTCACCGCTGCTAATGCTGACCAGTGGGTTCCAATCCTGCCGGGAACGTATGGCGCTTTGGCGCTTGGTTTGGCGTATGTTTTGATACGAGAGGAATTGTACGATAAAGAGTTTGTCCAACAGCGCATGGTTGGTTTTGAGGACCGCGTCGATCGCTCCGGGACAAGACACGTCGGCTTCAAAAACATGGTTTTGGGGAATTACTATCCCGAAAAAGTGGAGGAACTGACGGGAGTTCCAAGCTCTGTCATTCTTCAGTTAGGAAGGGAAATCGGAAACACCCGGCCTTCTCTTGTTATCGGTGACCATGGTGCCATTGACAATACCAATGGAACATACTCGGCAATGGCGGTGCACAGTCTGAACGCACTCTTGGGAAATTTTGAGAAGGAAGGTGGGATCTTTTTTGTCGATGAGCCTCCATTTGGAGGTTTCAAGAGTGTTCCGCTGGACGCGACTGCACGCAAAGGGCGTTCCCAGGATCCCATTGGACTCTCGAAGGGTAATGCCTTTCCACTGACAAGGTTTTCAATCGAAAGCTTCACAAAAAATGTCCTCTCAGGCACTCCTTATCCCATTGATGTTCTCTTTGTCCTTGGGGGAAATCCGTTGTTTAGCGCTCTCAATCAAAAAGAATTCTCCCAGGCCCTGCAGAAAATCCCGCTTGTGGTCAGCTTTGACAACATGCTCAATGAGACGAGTGAACATGCTCACGTGATTCTTCCGCATGACCATTTCATGGAAAGTTGGGGGGAAGTTTCCAACGTCACGTCCGTGGGGTTTACCCATGTTGGAATGCAGCATCCGGTCATTTCGCGAGTTTATGACACCCGGCACACGGGCGACGTGCTGATCGACCTCGCAAAAAGAATCGGCGGACAAGTCTCGAGAGCATTTCCGCTCAAAAACTATGAGGAGGAGCTGAAGCGCGCTCTCAATGGAGTCTACAATTCCGGTACCGGGGCAATTGTGACTGAGGGTGTCGGCACACATTGGATTCAGTTCCTGCGACAGCGCGGGTGGCAAATTGGGCAGTATGCCTCTTTTGATGAATTCTGGGATCGACTCATCAAACAGGGGGGATGGTGGAATCCAATCCGAAAGACGAAACGGTGGGGTCAAGTATTTCGGACTCGTTCACAAAAGTTTGAGTTGAGTTCGCAAGCGTTGCGCGAAGGCCTCGACAAGCTTGTTGTCAAAACAGGAAAAACCAATTCGGCGCAGGATCGGGAGTTTGTTTTGAGTCAGTTGAACATTTCAGCGAGGGGAGACACCGTTTTTCTTCCGCACCATGAGCCCGTTCCTTATGAAGTCGATATGCCGCTGCATTTGATTACGTTCCGCGTTCTTTCCGTGCGTGATGGTCAAGGAGCGGCTCTTCCCATGATGCAGGAAATGTTTGGCCATTCCGTCCGCCGGTATTGGCAATCGTGGGCTGAGATCAACCCGAAGACCGCTGAGCTGCAACATGTGCGCGACGGAGACTGGATCCTGGTTCAGTCGGATGCAGGAAACCTCAAGGTAAAAGCAAAAGTTTCTGAGGGAATTATGCCGAATGTCATTGCCATTCCCTTTGGGCTTGGTCACACGTCACTGGGGCGATATGCGAAGGGTCACGGCGTCAACCCGAACTCAATCATGAAAAACCTCTACGACATGCTGAGTGGAAAGCCGGCCACGCAAGCGACAAAAGTCAGGATTTCCGTCGCCACGTAAGAAAAGGAGAGCAGTATATGCCGAAGTGGGCAATGGTCATTGATCTCGATAGGTGCACCGGCTGCGGAGCCTGCAACGTGGCGTGCAAGATGGAAAACAACGTGCCTATTGTTGATCCTGATGAAGCCCAGAATGGACGTGCGATGTTTTGGATGGATATGGTGGCGACGTATGAAGGAGAATTTCCACACACGGAGGCCAAGCATGTGCCAAAACCGTGTTTTCATTGTGACGATCCACCCTGCACGAAGGTCTGTCCTGTAGGTGCGACGTATCGGAATCCTGAAGGGCTCGTCGGCCAGATTTACCATCGCTGCATTGGATGCCGCTATTGCATGGCGGCGTGCCCGTTTACGGCCAAAGTCTATAACTGGTATGACCCGAAATGGATTGATGGCGCGCAGGTTGCGAACCCGGATGTATCCCAACGTATGGTCGGTGTTGTTGAAAAATGTTCATTCTGCGCCCACCGGTTGCAGAAGGTAAAGGAAACAGCTGACGTCGAAGGCCGGGAAATCCAAGAGAATGAATACGTGCCTGCGTGCATGGAAAACTGTCCTGCCGATGCCATCGTCTTCGGAGATATCGATAACAGAAACAGCAAAGTTTCCCGGCTCTCGCGCAGCTACAGAGTATTTCGGTACATGGACGACCTCGGTGTAAAGCCCAAGGTTTATTACCTTGCGCGGAGGACCAGCTCATGACTCAAAGATCTGGTGCCATGGTTGACCGGGATGAAATACTCTTCAGGCCGATTTATTTCACTGGAAAAGGATTCCACATCACTTTCGGGATCCTCGCACTCGTTCTTCTATGGTCATTGTACATGTACGTCACGCAGTTGTCGTCCGGACTGGGATTGACAGGGATGAATCAGCCTGTGAGCTGGGGCTTTTACATTGTAAATTTTGTTTTCTTTATTGGCATCAGTCATGCGGGCACCCTCATTTCTGCTATTTTGCGTCTTTCAAAAGCTGAATGGCGGCGGCCAATTACACGCATGGCTGAAGTCATCACTGCCATCGTGTTGGCCATAGGCGGGTTGCATCCCATCATTGACCTTGGCCGACCGGACAGAATGCTGAATCTTTTCACGGCGGGTCGATTGCAGTCACCGCTCTTGTGGGATGTCACGAGCATCACGGCGTACTTTACGGCGAGCACCGTTTACCTTTATTTGCCGATGATTCCAGACATTGCCCGGATTCGTGACCGGGGCGGAAAAATGAAATGGCTCTACACGTTCATGGCCTGGGGCTGGCGGGGGACTAAACGGCAAAAACATGTGTTGAATCGCGCAATTAGTATTCTCATGGTTATGGTGATTCCAATTGCGATTTCAGTCCACACAGTCATATCCTACATCTTTTCAATGACGCTTCAACCCGGGTGGCACAGCACAATCTTCGGTCCGTATTTTGTCGTCGGCGCAATATTCTCCGGCATTGCGGCGCTCTTGATCGTCATGATTGCATTTCGAAGGGTTTATCATTTCGAAAATTACTTAAAGGAAATCCACTTTCAATACCTCGGGACTCTTCTCCTCATCATGTCCCTTATTTGGTTTTACTTTACGTTTTCGGAATACCTGACCGGAGTATTTGGCGCTGAGCCTCACGAGATGCATATCATCATGTACAAATTGACCGGCCCGTATGCCGTGTTTTTCTGGGGCATGATCCTGTGTAATTTTGTTCTTCCCGTCATCATCATGAGTTTCAAGAAGCTGAGGACCATCACAGGAATTCTCATTGCCTCGATGGGCGTCGTCATTGGGATGTGGCTGGAGCGCCTTATTATTGTTGTCCCGTCTCTTGCAAATCCCCGAATGGAACTTCCCGCAGGTATGTATATGCCCACGATGCTGGAGTGGTCTTTGTTTGCGGGGGGCATCGCCGTTTTTGTCATGGGGTTCATGATTTTCTCCAAATTCTTTCCGCTCATTTCCATCTGGGAAATTGAAGAAGGGCGAACACACGGAAGAAAAGAGGTCGAGGAACGAATTGAGAGTTATCTTCCTGCGGCTGAACGGCCCGGGTAGAGATCGAGAATGCTCAGTTCCCGATTTGAGAGTTAGCGTGGTAAGGTAAAGATGAATAACTTAAACCGGATGCTTCATGCGACCCGATATTTTCAACATCATAACCAAGGAGCGAATCTATGCTAAAGAGAAACGTACATCGTCTGATAATCCTAGTTGTCTTCTGTTTTGCAACTACTACTCTTATGGCGCAGAACAAATACATTGGAGTAAAAATGTGCTCCATGTGTCACAAGACAGAAAAACAAGGAAAACAATTTGATATCTGGCAAAAAAGCAAGCACGCAGAAGCATACAAAGCACTTACAACAGCAAAGGCGGACGAATTTGCCAAGGCCCGAGGATATTCGACGCCGGCAGCCGAAACGCCTGAATGTCTCGAATGCCATACTTCCGCCTTCACGATGGATGCAAAACTTGTCGATAAGCAGTTCAATTTCAAAGATGGCGTTCAATGTGAGGTCCAGTGCGAAACATGCCACGCCGCCGGCTCGAAGTACAAAGATCTCACGATCATGAAAAGCAGAGAAAAATCTGTAGCAGCGGGGATGAGGGAGTTCAAAGACAACGCTGCAATTGAGGCACATTGCAAAACGTGTCACAACGAAAAAAGCCCATCCTACAAAGAGTTCAAGTTTGAGGAGATGTGGGCAAAAATCAAACATCAAGTGCCAAAAGCTGGATAAGCCAGCGTTCACAGCGTCATAAGCAGGGAGCTCAGCGGCGTTTTCTCCCGGAGGTATCGCACGCACCGCTGTGTGCTGCCTGAACGAAAGGAAACACATCCATGGAAACGAAAGAAGCAGTTCAAAAGAAGAACGGCGGTGCTTTGAAGTTGGATACACTGAAAATCACAGACAGCCGGACGGGCAAAGAGTTCGAAATCCCGATTGATCATGAAACAGTCAAAGCCACCGACCTAAGAAAAATAAAAGTTAAAGATGATGATTTTGGTATGATGACGTATGACCCGGCCTTCATGAATACGGCTTCATGCAAAAGTCGTATTACGTTTATTGACGGCGATAAAGGGATCCTTCGTTATCGAGGTTATCCCATTGAACAGCTTGCCGAAAAGAAATCCTACCTGGAAGTGGCTTACCTGGTGCTGTATGGCGAGCTGCCGAACAAAACCCAGTACGAGGAATGGGAGAATCAGGTACGGTTCCACACGTACCTGCATGAAAACGTGAAAGGCCTTATGGAGTCGTTCCGGTACGATGCGCATCCCATGGGCATTTTTGTCAGTGTCCTTGCGGCGTTGTCGACGTTCTACCCTGAGGCAAAACACGTGTTGGATCCGGAAGTGCGCCGGAAGCAAGTGTGGCGGCTGATTGGCAAGGTTCCAACCATCGCTGCCTGGGCATATCGGCATAGCATCGGGCTTCCCTACGTGTATCCCGAGAATGACCTCACCTACCCGGAGAACTTCCTGAGCATGATGTTCAAGGTTGCAGAGGCGAAGTACAAACCGGATCCGGTTCTTGTGAAGGCACTCGAAGTTTTGTTCATCCTGCATGCCGACCACGAGCAGAACTGCAGCGCCAATGCCATGCGCTCCATCGGAAGCTCACAGGTCGACCCGTACTGTGCCTCAGCAGGAGCAGCGGCTGCGTTGTATGGCCCGCTCCATGGTGGAGCGAATGAGGCCGTGTTGAGAATGCTGGACGAGATCGGTTCGATGGACAAGGTTCCGGCTTTCATCAAAGATGTGAAGGACGGTAAAGGCAAATTGATGGGCTTTGGCCATCGGGTATATAAGAATTACGACCCGCGCGCTAAAATCATCAAGAAGATGGCAGACCAGGTGTTCGGCGTGACGGGGAAAAATCCGAAGCTCGAAATCGCGCTTGAACTCGAACGCATCGCGCTTCAGGATGACTACTTTGTAAAACGAAAACTCTATCCGAACGTGGATTTCTATTCCGGCCTGATTTATCAAGCCATGAAATTCCCCGTCGACATGTTCCCGGTGTTGTTCGCCATCCCGCGCATGTCCGGGTGGCTGGCACAGTGGGAAGAGATGTTGATGGATCCGGAGCAGAAAATCGCACGGCCGCGGCAGATGTACCTGGGTTCTGACAAACGGGATGTAAATTAGACACACTACTGGCTTGTAAGTCGGATTGGCTCGCCCGCCGCGCTTTGTGGCGGGCAATCCGACGTACAAGCTATGAACCGGGAGGCGCACTATCGAAAAAGACCCATTTCAATTGTTCGGGCGATGGTTTGAAGAAGCGAGGAAGGCAAAAATAGAAGAGCCGACCGCGATGGCTCTTGCGACAGCGGATGCCAGAGGCCGTCCGTCTGTGCGCATGGTACTTCTCAAAGATTTCGACGAGCGGGGTTTTGTATTCTATACGAATCGCGAAAGCAAAAAAGGTCAGGACCTCGAGCGCAACAGACAAGCGTCTCTCTGTCTCTACTGGATGCCTCTCGACAAACAAGTACGTGTCTGGGGCAAGGTTGATTTCGTAAGTGATGGGGAAGCCGACGAGTACTTTGCAACCAGGCCACGGCTTGCTCAGATCGGAGCGTGGGCTTCAAAGCAATCGAGTGTGATGAAGAATCGATTCGACCTCGAGAAGAAAGTTGCTTTTTACACGGCAAAATTTGGCATCAAAAAAGTGCCGAGACCTCCGTATTGGGT
>JACPSI010000094.1 GCA_016193365.1 Ignavibacteriales bacterium | reverse complement strand
ACCGGACGAAGCTCGAGAAGAAAGAACCCTATCGGGTTGTTTTTGTTCCCGACCCCGTGTGCTGGACTGAAGCGCCAGGATCGCTGAGAATCCTCTCACGTCAACGCAATCGATGGCATCGCGGATTATTGGATACACTGCTTATCCATCGGAAGATGATGTTTAACAAAAACTACGGAATCGTTGGCATGGCGGCCGTTCCGTATTTCTTTTTCATTGAGCTGCTGGGTCCGGTCTTTGAGTTCCTGGGCTACATTTCCATGATCGCTATGCTTGCGCTTGGAATCCTGAATGTCAACATGACGATTCTCTTTTTTATCGTGGCGCTGTTTTACGGTGTGATGTTTTCCGTGGGGGCAGTGTTACTCGAAGAGATTTCCTTCCAGCGTTATCCAAGGGCGCGCGATCTGGCAATGCTGCTTTCTTTTGGCGTGCTCGAAAACTTTGGCTATCGACAGATTACGCTGTGGTGGCGCATGAAATCGTTCTATGATTATTTTGTGAAGGGAGTAAAGACATGGGGTCCAATGCAGCGTACGGGATTTTCCCGCGGAGCAACATAAGCTGCTCTAATGGCTTATGTTTTGAAATCGCGTCACTTTTGGCTACTTTACATGTTGAAAACTGCTCGGAAGGGTGCGAGAGTGGTTGAATCGGCCGGTCTCGAAAACCGGAATAGCCTCCGGGCTATCGAGGGTTCGAATCCCTCCCCTTCCGCAAAACTTCGTCCAAAAAGCGGACTTCGTTTTGCAGGCAAACGCACAAAAGGGGTGTAAATCATGCCTCTCTGGTATGTCTATTTCCTGAAAAGTCTAGTCGGAGACTTTTTATACGTCGGATCGACGAGCGATCTGAAATACCGACTCCTTCAGCATAACAAAGGTGAAGTTCAGTCTACAAAGTCCTTCAGGCCCTTGGAAATCAACGCGTACATTGCGGTGAAAACCGAGAAGAGGGCTAGAGAGCTTGAAAGGTACTTCAAGACAGGCTCCGGCAAAGCAATCCTTAAGAAGCGAATTTTAACCGACGAAGCTCCTATTGGAGCGTAGTCGGTCCCTCCCCTTCCGCTAACGCTATTTCCCTCTACGTACAAGCAAAAAAGCCGACAAAAGTCTGCTTTCTTTGTAATTCTGAATAAACCTGTTAAGCAGCGCGAGAAAATCCCTTCCTTTGCATAGTTCCCCATGTCCTCACACCCTTCACAAAATAATCGTAGAAGGCCATCATGCGCCACCAGAGCGTAATTTGCCGATAACCGAAGTTTTCGAGCACACCAAACGAAAGCAGCATCGCAAGGTCGCGCGCTTTGGGATAGCGTTGAAACGAAATTTCTTCCAGCAGTACCGCACCTACGGAAAACATCACTCCATAAAACAGGGCAACAATGAAGAAGAGGATTGTCATGTTAATATTCAGAATCCCAAGGGCAAGCATGGCAATCGTTGAAAAGTATCCGACGAATTCGAACACGGGTCCGAGCAACTCGATAAAGAGAAAGTACGGAACCGCGGCCAGGCCGATGACCCCGTAGTTCTTGTTGAAAAGCATTTTCCTGTGTATCAGGAGGGTGTCCAGGAGCCCTCGATGCCATCTATTGCGCTGGCGAGAGAGAATTCTGACGGATTCAGGGGCTTCCGTCCAGCACACGGGGTCGGGGACAAAAACAACTCTGTACGGTTCTTTCTTTTCCAGTTTGGTCCGGTGAATACGTGCAACCAATTCCATATCTTCTCCAACCGTCTCGTGGTTGTACCCTCCCGCTTCAATAACAACGTCTCTTTTGAACATGCCGAACGCACCTGAAATAATAAGAAGGCCATTGACTCCCTGCCATGCCATGCGCCCGGAGAGAAACGCGCGAAAATATTCAACCACCTGAAAAATCGGGAGAAATTTATTCGAAAGCGCGACCTTCGTCACGCGTCCGTTGACCACCTCGCATCCGTTGGCGATTCGCACAATTCCTCCTGAAGCAACAACGCGCTCATCTTCGAGGAACGGCTTCATCACCTTTTGAAGTGCATCGTCCTCAAGCAGCGAGTCGGCATCGATGGCACACACATTCGCATACTGTGCGACGTTTATGCCGGCGTTCAGCGCGTCTGCTTTTCCCCCGTTCTCTTTATCGACAACCACGAGGTTGCGATAGGCGGGCTTGTTCGATTTGTAGATATCCCGTACGTGCTTGGTCGTCAGAGCTGGTTCATACACCTGGTTGGATGGCAGCAGCGAATATTCCTGTAGAAGCCTGTCGAGCGTTGCGTCTTTCGAACCGTCATTAACGACGATAACTTCATACTTCCCGTAATTTAATTTCAGCAAGCTTCGGACACTCTCCACCACCGTTGCTTCTTCGTTATAAGCAGGAGCGAGGATGGAAATCGGCGGCGTGAGTTCAGACTGAACAGTGATGCGATAGTCACTGAAGGAATTGTGCCTCATGTAATAGAGGATTTCCCTGTAGGACAGCATCAAAAGAATAGTATAGGACAGGTTGACGATAATGAAGTATGCAATTACTCCATAAAAAAAAGCCTGGAGGAGGATTTCGATAATCGTCATCATGTCAAGCCAACGACGGATCGATGTGAAACTCTTCGAGAACCTGATGTGCGACACCTCGAAGGACGTCGTTCTCAGCGTTCTTTATGGACGTCAGAAGGGAAATCCCTTCGGGTCCCGCTGCTGCAATGGACCTCGCGGCCAAAATCTTCTCATGCAAGGGCCCAGCCCTCAGCCGTTCTTCCAACGGTGATAAGGCGCTGCGAAGCCCGATTCTCCCTACGGCTTCAATTGCCTTGTACCTGAGATTCGGGAATGGATTTGCGAGAAGCTCCACGAGCAACCCCTCCGCGCGTTGGTCGCCCAGTCTCCCAAGCGCTTCGACAGCTTTCGCCCGTATGACGACATTCGGATAGTCGCGCGCCATTGTCCGCAGTGACTCGACCGCAGAAACGAATCCAATCTCAGCCAGCATTTCGATACAAAAAAGGACGATGGACTGGTCGCTCGATTTGAGTCCATCGATGAGAAAAGGCACGGCCTCCTCCTTAAACCTCATCACGATAATGGATAACTCAATTGCCGTCCATTGCGAAATGTTTCTGCTTTTCACAAGAATCGTTTGCAGCGAATGCACACCGCCCAGAATCACCAACGACTGCATGGCCTGAATGCGCACGTCTGGATTCTCGTCCTCCAGGGTTTTGGCAAGTGGCGTGACCGCCCGTCGGGCCTTCAATACGCCCAGATCGTGAGCAGCCTGAGCACGATCCCACCAATTCTTGCTTTCTAATAATTTGATCTCATCGTCGACGAGACCAAGGGAATAACAAAAGTAGACTAGCCTATCGGACGTTTCTCCCGCCACATCTTTGGCAAAGTCAATAAGTGCAAGTTTAACGGCTTTCCGGTTAAGAGACCTTTTTCCTTTCGACATCTTTTCCAACTTGTCTTTCAGGGGTGCAAGGAGAATCTCATACTGGTCAAACACGCCGCTTGCCGTTGAATCCTCAGGGAGGACCGGCAAGTCCTGCAGGATGACCTCGGCGACTTGCTGGGAGTACTCGGTATACAGGTTTTGCTGGCGCTGAGTCTTTTTGGAGTGAAGAGCCTTATGAACAACCAGGCCAATGGAGATGACGATGACAAAAAACGTTGCTGTTGCGGCGAGTGCGAGAATGAGGAAAATCTGAAAACTCATGACAGCTCAAAAATAGGTCAGGAGGGTCAAACCCGCAAAGTGCGATGAGGACTGCGAGCTTCTCGACGTATACTGATAATAAGCGTCGATGCCAAAACGAGGATTCAGGCGTATCTTTGTTCCAGCCAAAACTCCCCGTGATTGGAAGGCGACAATTTCATCGATGGTCGTTGCGCGGAATGATTCATCGCCGCCGAAGCCGGTGAATCTCATCGTTATGTCAGGACTTAGCCTGTATGCCGTGGAAGCGAGAAAAGCAAGAGAGCTTTCGCCGTTCGACGTGCGCGCGACGTACAGTTTGCCCGTTATCCAGAACCTTTCGTTTACATACACGGCGGCTCCTGGCGACAACACCAGGACCTGGCCGCTCTTGAATGAGAGGAAACGAAACCCAAGAGTTCCCTGGAGTCGGCGCATCAAGACTTCAGAAAACTCTCCGGACACATCGAACCGCGGAATAACGGTTGCTGATGGAGAAAGAAGAATCTGGCCGAAGACGCTGTTTTCGTATGAGAGCATTCCGTATATCCCGCCGCCCGCCTGAGTCTCCGCGACGTCAAACTTCCTGATTCTCGAGACGTGGACGTAAGGTTTCCAATTGCTCGAAAGTTCACGATAGTAATCCACGGTGAAAATTGTGTGATTCTGATTCAAGGGGGGGCCAAACGACTCGCTGGAAAACTGGATTTGCAGTTCGTTTTCAGCGCTGAACGAAAGTCTCGTCGTTTCGAACTGTGCCTCGCGGTCGTAAGGTATTGCCTCCAACACACGACCATACCATTTCGCCGCCTCGTCTTTTCTTTCCATGCCAAGAGCGGCCCGGGCAGCCCAACGCATGATTTCGACGGAACCCGAATCCAGTTGGTGCGCTTTTTCGAAATTTGCGTACGCGACGGAAAAATTATGAGACCACAGCTGCACCTTCCCCAATTCCATCACATAAACAACATTGGCGGGATTTCCCTTCCCAAGTGGCTCAAGTATTGAAAGCGATTCCGGGTATCTCTCCATCCATGCCAGTACCTGTGCCTTCCCAAACCTCGCATCCTCATTCGTTTTATCGTAGGCGAGAGCTGAATCATACTGGACCAGTGCTTCTTTATGGCGGGATTCATAGGAAAGAACGCGCGCATAAATGTTCCGGGCGTCGACATAGTGGGGGAAACCATCTAGAATTTGGCGGCAGAGCATTTTTGCCGAGGAGAAATTGCCAGATCTCTGCGACTCGATTGCCTTCTGCAGCATTTTGTCAGGGTCTTCGAGTCTCATGCCAGAGAATGCATGCAAGGGCAAAGGAGCAAGGAGGCCGCCCGCAATAAACCAAACGGCAGCGAGGGAGGATCTAGAAGTCAACATTCGTCATTACTTGCCGTGTCTGAGAAGAACCTTCTTGACACGGGCGGCAAGTTCGTTCGGACTGAACGGCTTGGTAATATAATCCTCGGCTCCGAGCTCAAGACCTTTCAAAACTTCTTCTTCCTTGCTTTGTGCCGTCACGAGAAGAATGGGAATGTTTTTTGTGTTCTCATCCTGTTTCAACGCAGACAGCACCTCGAAGCCTGTCATGAGGGGCATCATGACGTCGAGGAGGATGAGCGTCGGGATAAGTTCGCGTGCCTTTGTCAGCGCAGCGACTCCATCTTCGACTGCAACGACGGCGTAGCCGCTGTTTTTCAGCTTGTACTCTATCAGCGCTCGAATATGCTGTTGGTCTTCGGCGATAAGGATTGTTTCGGGCATTCAGGGGAGTTCGTTTAGTACACCAAGAAACGAAAAGAACGCCGAAAAATCAACGCATTGCATTTCGGGCTTTCTTTTTCTATTATAAAATTTAAGAACCGCTCTCGGAGAGGTGCAGGAGTGGTTGAACTGGCATGCCTGGAGAGCATGTGTGCCCGTCAGGGTACCGTGGGTTCGAATCCCACCCTCTCCGCTTCAATTCGTCGCCGACCAATGAACCTTCGCACTGCATTCTCGATACTTCTTGTTTCCCTCGGTTTTATGAGCACGACGATGTCGCAAAAGGTCGTTTCTATAAGAATCGACGGCGCCATTAACCCCGCTGCGGCTGAGTTTATCCGACACAGCATAAAACGCGCAAAAGATACAGGCGCGGAATGCGTGATTATTCAGCTCAATACACCCGGCGGATTGCTGAAGTCCACGCGAGTGATTGTCAGTGATATCCTTGAATCCAGCATACCGGTTGTGGTCTTTGTGTCGCCCAGTGGAGCGCACGCGGGCTCGGCAGGTGTTTTCATAACACTGGCGGGCCACATTGCAGCGATGGCGCCTGGCACAAACATCGGCGCCGCACATCCTGTCTCCATGGAAGGACAGCAAGATTCGATCATGATGGAGAAGGCGACAAATGATGCCGCTGCGTTCATTCGAGCCATAAGTGAAAAACGAAAACGCAACATCTCCTGGGCTGAAGAGGCGGTCCGCAAGAGCCTGTCTATAACGGAAAACGAAGCAGTTCAAAAAAATGTCGTCGACCTTGTTGCGCGGAACATCGAGGAACTCATCACAAAAATAGACGGGAAACAAGTCGAGGTCTCGTCAGGGCTAGTCATGATCAAAACAAAGGGCGCAACGATCGAGACAATCGAGATGAGTTGGTCCGAGCGTATTCTGGATATTCTGAGCGACCCCAACATTGCCTACATCCTTTTCATGCTGGGCGTGTATGGGCTGCTTTTTGAACTCTACAATCCCGGGTCGATACTTCCCGGCGTCGTCGGAGTCATCAGTTTGATCCTCGCCTTCTATTCTCTGCACACCCTTCCGATCAACTATGCCGGCCTGGCGCTTATCGTCTTTTCGATTATCCTCTTCATCGCGGAAATAAAAATCGTCAGTCATGGCATGTTGAGTGTCGGCGCGGTGATCTCCCTCCTCCTGGGGTCGATGATGTTGATACGGTCGGATTCCTCGCTCGAATTCATCGAGATTTCGTGGAGCGTCATTCTGACCACGGTTGCCATCACCTCACTGTTTTTCTTTTTCGTGATCGGTCTCGGTATCAAAGCGCAGGGGAAGAAAACCTCAACAGGCTTTGAAGGATTGCTCGGAGAAGTGGGAGAAGCGATATCGACCTTAAACCCTGCCGGGCTGGTCCGTGTGCATGGAGAAATCTGGAATGCCCAGGCAAAGAAAGGGAAGATCGCCAAGGGAGAACAGGTAAAAATACTGGAAATGAATAATCTCGTGTTGATCGTCGAAAAGAAAGCATAGCCGTCAGCCAAGTTTTGCAGGAAACGTCACTCTCAATCAAAGACAAAAGGAGCCTGTTATGCCAATGATCTCCCCCGCGTTTTTCGTCCTCTTCGTTTTTATCCTCCTGATCGCTGCCAACGCCATTCGCATTCTGCGAGAATACGAGAGGGGTGTGATCTTTCGTTTAGGCAGATTGATAGGGGTGAAAGGTCCCGGCATCATCTGGCTCTGGCCATTCATCGATAAGATGGTAAAAGTGAGCCTGCGAACTGTCGTTATGGATGTGCCGCCTCAGGACGTCATTACCAAAGACAATGTGTCTATCAAGGTCAACGCCGTCGTCTATTTTAGGGTTCTCGAACCTCAACGAGCTATTGTTGACGTAGAGAATTACCTCTTTGCCACCTCACAGCTTTCTCAAACCACGTTGCGAAGCGTGCTCGGACAATCTGAACTGGACGAGCTGCTCTCGGAACGCGAAAAGATCAACTTGAAACTCCAGCAAATCATCGACAGCCATACTGCTCCCTGGGGAATCAAGGTTTCGAACGTCGAAGTCAAGCAAATCGACCTTCCGCAGGAGATGCAGCGTGCGATGGCTAAACAGGCCGAGGCCGAGCGTGAAAGGCGATCCAAGGTCATCTCCGCCGAAGGCGAATTCCAGGCAGCGCAAAAACTCTCAGAAGCTGCAGAAATTCTCGCAAGCCAACCCAGCGCCCTAACGCTCCGGTATCTCCAGACGCTGAGGGAAATTGCCACGGAAAAGAATTCGACGACCATTTTCCCCGTCCCGATCGACCTCCTCAAACCATTCCTGGACCTTGGCAAGGGAAAATGACGGCGGCAGGAGGTCATCTCCGCGTGAGATGAATCCGCTGCTTTACGGACATAACACTGAAGAACACATCGTTGCTGTCCAGCAGTTCGGCGATTCTGCAGTACGGATTTACAAACGTCACGGCCAAAACATCGAGCGCGAAGACGCCGAATTTTTCCCGTTCTTCTTTCTTTCGGATGCTTTTCTCCTCAAAGGTTTCTCTTCATTTCATTGGCTGAAAGAACTCAGCGGAAGTCATTTTTTCAAATATCTTGTCGTGTTCAAGCGGTGGGGGGAGATGTGGGAGGCGGTGAACTTCATCCTCAAAGAATACAACAAGAATCGCCGGCCACTCGCTACCAGCTATACCGACGTTGATACTCTTCTGCTTCGTCCAGACCCTGTGTACCAGTATTTGCTGCAATCCGGAAAAACCTCGTTCAAGGGACTCCCTTTTTCAGACCTTCATCGGCTGCAGGTCGACATTCAAGCCCTGACACGCGGGCATCGGCTCAGAGGTGCATCAAGGAATCAGGATCGAATCATAGCAATTTCCCTCTCAGACAGCAGAGGTTGGCACTACCAGATCGACGGACGAACACTCGATGAAAAGGAAATACTTGACCAGTTTGTGGTTACTCTTCATCAGCGCGACCCGGATATCATCGAGGGACATGAGTTGTTCGGCTTCCTTCTCCCCTATCTTCTTCAACGCTGTGAACTTCACTCAGTTGACCTGAAATTGGGCCGCGACGGTTCGGCGGTGCGCACGTATCAAAAGCGGTTTTCTCCGGAAAGTGAGTTCACGGCGTACGATTGTCCGGGGCGGCATTTTATAGACACCTCGCAGTTAGTGCGGGCATACGATTATTCCAAGCGCTCGCTCGAGAATTACGATATTTCGCAACTCGCTCAACATTTCAACATCAAAAGAAGTCCCGCCATTCCAAAGTCACACATCCCGGCAGCGTGGGAGGAGACTCCAGACACCGTTCTCACGGTCTCGCTTGACAATGTACGGGTTGTTCAAGCGGTCAGCGGCTACCTTTCGCCGAGCAACTTTTACCTTGCGCAGATGTGTCCCTTCAACTATGGAACGTTGACGGGCCTGGGATCGTCGGCACGCCTTGAATCTTTGATGGTTCGGGAATATCTCCGTCAGAAACATTCCATCCCCCAGGCAAAGAAAGGAACTCAGACGGTGGGGGGCTATACCGACATCTTCGTTACAGGAGTTCTTCACAATGTGCTGCAGTCGGATGTCGAGTCTCTGTACCCTTCCATCATTATTTCCAACAACCTCAAGCCCCGCTCGGATGACCTTGACATTTTCGTTCCTTTGCTGCGGGCGATCATCTCTCTGCGTCTCGAGGCAAAATCCAAAATGCAACGCGGCAAATCCAAAGCGACGAAGTCCAAGTACGATGCTCTGCAGTCGGCATTAAAGGTCCTCGGCAATTCCTTCTACGGCTATCTGGCCTACAACCGTGGACTCTTTAACGACTTCCAACAAGCCGACACCGTCACGACAATGGGACAGAATATACTTCGTTCCATTATGGATCAAACAAAGATGTTCAATGCTGAACCCATTGAGGTCGATACAGACGGAGTTTTCTTTGTCCCGCCCGATAATGTCAAGGGCGAAAAGAATGAAGACGCTTTTGTTGCCCGGATTTCACAATCGCTGCCTGAGGGGATCAACCTTGTGCTTGCAGCAAGGTCCAGGAAAATGCTGAGCTACAAGATGAAGAATTACGCCCTTCTCGACCACAACAATGAACTCACCATCAGGGGCAGCTCGCTCATTTCCCGGTCGCTTGAGCGTTTCGCCCGCCGATACATCCGGCGGTGCATCGAATGCTTGTTGACGGAGGACGTTGCGCAGCTGCACCACGCGTACGCATCGTGCTACACGCAAATCAAAAAGCACGAATGGGAGGCCACCGATTTTTGCCGAACTGAAACGCTTCGCGAGGATTTGGACTCGTATACAAAACTGGTGGAGGCGGGCCGGCGTCACCCAACAGCGCCCTACGAAGCCGCGAGAAGAGCCGGGGTGTATTTTAAGGCTGGAGATCGAATCTCGTACTACGTTACCGGTACGCAAGCGGATGTGAAAATCACGGACAACTGCCGTATTGCGGACGAATGGGATCCTAATCTTCCCGACGAGAATACTGCGTACTACCTTGCTCGTCTCGAGGAGTATTCAAGCCGGTTCAGTCAATTCTTCGAGCCGGAACATTTCGCAAAAATTTTCTCTCTCGACGACCTCTTCGGCTTTTCTCCTAAAGGCATTTCCATTGTAACGAAAAAGGTCATTCGGGAGCAGGAAGCAGAAGAACCGGGAGAAGTCGAAGAGAGCGAAGGCTTTCCCATATGGCTTGGAGAATAGAAACGCCCTGTCTGTTGGCTTTTGCAGCGGGTTGAGTGTCAGGTTACCCCCTTGCTTTTCTCAATCCCATATTGTATACTTTCACGTCCAAATCACAGCACCGTGTTTGTTTCAACAGAAGTTGTTTTGCTTTCGCTCACCGCCGGGTGAGCGTCGGCTTGAGGGGTCGAGAGACGTTGCCGGAAGACTGTGCCAAGGCCGAACATGCGGCCAAGCTGAACAATTCCCGAAGGGATCCCTTTGGGAGAAGGTGCGACTCGGTTGCACCTTTTGTGTTTCTGAAACAAATGGTGTTCATGTTCAACCTATAAGGAAGAAGTACCCTTATGGAACAAGGTACAGTAAAGTGGTTCAATAATGCGAAAGGATACGGCTTCATCAAGCGCAGCACCGGTGAAGACGTGTTCGTGCATTATAAGTCGATCAACGGCGAAGGCTACAAGACGCTGAACGAAGGCGACAAAGTAGAATTCGAGGTTGAACAAGGCCCCAAAGGCTTGCAGGCTGTAAAAGTTTCGAAGGTCTAAGTCTGTAAGAAAAAAAATCCCGTTCCGCAAAACCAGAACGGGATTTTCGTTGTAGTCAGGTGCAACTCAGGTAGCCAGTTTTTCCTTCCGGTGTTCACGCGCCCAGGAGCGGATATACGCGACAATATCTTGCGTTGACGCCCCCGGCGTAAAGAGCTCACCCACTCCCATGCGCTTCAGCTCATCGATATCTTTTTGTGGAATAATTCCGCCGCCGAAGAGGAGGACGTCGTCCAGCCCTTTGTGCTTCATGAGCTGAAGGACTTTTGGAAAGATCGTCATGTGAGCACCGCTCAAGAGACTGATGCCGACGGCGTCCACGTCTTCCTGCAGAGCCGCTTCAACGATCATTTCGGGAGTTTTGCGAAGGCCGGTATAAATCACTTCCATCCCGGCGTCGCGCAGGGATGCTGCAACTACCTTGATGCCGCGGTCATGGCCGTCGAGGCCTGCCTTTGCTACAAGGACTCTTATTTTCTTTTCCATGGGTAAACTTAATGATTATAAACGTTGCCTGCGAAATTTCCGGAGCATGGAAAAAAATCTTGCCAGCGGAAATCCCATCACATTATAGAAACATCCGTTGATTTTTTCAACGAAAACCGCTCCATAGTCGTCCTGAATGCCGTAGGCGCCTGCTTTGTCCATCGGTGCACCGGAAGCGACATAACGAACAATCTCCTTTTTTTCCAATTTCCGAAACGTCACTGCGGTTTTTTCAACGGCAACTGCATTTTTTCCGAGCTCCGCATCCACGAGAGCAAGTCCAGTGTACACAATATGCGTCCTCCCGCTGAGCAATCGCAACATTCTTTTTGCCTCAGAAACCGATTTCGGTTTTCCCAGAACCTTCCTCCCCAGCACAACGATTGTGTCAGCCCCGACAACAATTCCCTTTCTGTGCAGCCGTGCGACGTCCATAGCTTTTTCGAGAGCTATTCTTCGAGCGTTCAGGCGCGGCGATAAACTCGGGTCAAACTTTTCTTCAACGCGGCTTGGATGAACTTCAAACCTGAGTCCGATTTGTTTGAGGAGAAGCTTTCGTCGGGGGGAGTTCGAAGCGAGGATAATGCGTGCGCGTTCCTTGTTCATGGAAACAAAAAAAGCGATATGGAACTATCGCTTTGTGGTGGTACTCCGCTCTTCAAGGAACATTATCGGAACATCGCCTTAATACTTCCCCATGTTCGCTTCGCCGCCGAGCTCAGGTGAGATACGCTGACAACTTCAGTTTCCGGCGCCGGGTTTGTCCCGTTGATGATGCGAATCTTGTACTGATACACACCGCTGTTCGCTTTAAACACAGATTTGTCAATGTATTCGTAGGAGGAATTATTTCCTTTGAGCTGTTCGATAGCGCCGACAAGAGAAAAATCTCCCTCGGTACCTGCTCGCCGAAGGACCTCGAATCTCTGGACTCCCGCTTCATCGACGGTGTTCCAGCGCAAAATAATATCGGAGCCGTTGCTCAAAGCCGTTGGACGGTCTTTAATAATCTCCGCAAACGCCGTCGCCGCAAGAAGGAGAATGATGGTAGAGAGAATCGCTGCAAACGAGGACAATCTCATAACGGGTTTAATATAGGTTGCCGAAAAACAAAACACAAGTGCCCCCACATCATATTTTACCAGGTTTTTGAATTCGGATTCGTAGAGTGTCACAGCCGCGCGCGTTTGCGAGTTGATCTCCCGAAGGTCCAGGGCGAAGGATGGAACCCTTCGCAAGGTTTCATAGCACATTGATTTTCAAAGCCAAAATCTCTATACTGCCTGACATTTTAACAGCTTAGGCGGATTCTATGAAACGACGGGATTTCCTTAAGGCTACCGCTGCAACAGGAACGCTTCTTTTTCTCCCTGATCTTACTCGCGCCAAATCCTCTCATATCAGGTTCGCCGATCCAGACCTCGCAGCCCTCGCTCAAATTGCCCTGAACACCGCCAAATCGTTGAAAGCCACGTATGCGGACATCAGAATTGCGAGATACAGAACCCAGTCCATTAACACGAGGGAAAAACGAGTGACCAACGTCTCAGACGCGGAAAATTACGGGTTTGGCGTTCGGGTGCTCGCAAACGGGACGTGGGGATTCGCCGGAAGTCAGAACGTCACCAAGGACGAAATTGCGAAGGTGACAAAAAGCGCCGTTGCCATTGCGAAAGCAAACTCAAAAATACAAAAGGAACCTGTGCGACTCGCGCCCGTTGGTTCGGTCCTGGCAACCTGGAATACTCCTGTCAGAATAAACCCGTTCAACGTGTCTTTAAACGACAAGATCAACATGCTCCTGGCCATCAATGAGGAAGCGTTGAAGGTCAAAGGCGTTTCTTTCTGCACTTCGGGAATGTCGTTCGTGAATGAAAGCAAGTTTTTTGCATCCACGGAAGGGTCTTTCATCGACCAGGACCTTTTCCGCTGCAACCCATCATTCACCGTCACTGCCGTGAATCGTGAAAAGGGTCTTTTCGAAAGCAGAAACTCCTACTCCGAACCGATGGGGACCGGTTTTGAATACGTGGCCGACTATCCCTGGTTTGATGATGTACGACTGGCGGCTGAGGATTGTCTTGAAAAATTCTCCGCAAAATCTGTGGAACCGGGAAAGCGTGACCTTCTCCTTCATCCTTCAAACCTCTGGCTCACCATTCATGAATCCGTAGGCCATCCGACAGAGCTTGACCGCGCAATGGGCATGGAAGCCAACTATGCCGGGACAAGTTTTCTGACTCTCGACAAGCTCGGTACGTTCAAGTTCGGAAGCGATATCGTGAATTTCATCGGCGACAAGACACAAAAAGACGGGCTCGCCACCTGCGGTTACGATGATGACGGCGTCCCGACAAAGCAGGGGCACATCGTTAAAGACGGGGTGTTTGTGGATTATCAAACCACACGCGATCAGGCTCATGTCATCAACCGAAAAGAATCGCACGGGTGCAGCTACTCTCAAAGCTGGGCCGATGTGCCGTTTCAGAGAATGCCCAACATTTCGCTCGAGCCCGGAAAAACGCCGATGACGTTGAATCAACTTCTTGCGAATACGGAAGATGCCATTCTCGTGAAAGGAAGAGGAAGTTACAGCATCGACCATCAGCGGTACAATTTTCAGTTCGGCGGCCAGACATTTTATGAGGTGAAAAACGGAAAGATTGCCGGAATGCTGAAAGATGTCGCTTACCAGGCGCGTACGCCCGATTTTTGGAACTCCTGCGATGCGATTTGCAGCAAGGAAGAATACTGGCTTGGCGGGTCGTTCAACGACGGCAAAGGCGAACCGGGGCAATCGAACGCGGTGAGCCATGGTTGTTGTCCGGCGAGATTTCGACAAGTGAACATCCTGAACACAGCCCGCTCGACGTAAAGAGGAGGAAAAGAAAATGCTTTCAGAAAAAGAAGCCAAACAGATTATCGACACCGTAGTGTCGCTGTCGAAAGCGGACGACGTCGATGTCGCAATAAACGGCGGGACGACGTCCAACCTGAGATTTGCCCGTAACACGCCCTCCACAAGCGGGACTGCCTCCAATACAGTTGTTTCGGTTCAAAGCACGTTCGGCAAACGAACCGGGACATCCACAACAAACCAGCTTGACAAAGCCTCGTTGCACGACGTTGTTGCTCGTGCGGAGGAGCTTGCTCGGCTGGCTCCCGAGGATCCCGAATACATGCCGCCCCTCGGCCCGCAGAAATATCCCAGCGTAAAGGCCTACTTTGAGAAGACTGCAAAAGTTGGACCGGAGTTTCTCGCCAACGGGGCATCGGAGTGCATCAAACAGGCATCGGCAAAAAAACTTGTTGCTGCGGGGTTCATCCGTACGAACGCCGGCTTTAACGCCATCGGCAATTCGAAAGGCCTGTTCGGGTATCACACATCGACGACGATTGGATTCTCCGAAACCGTCCGCACGGCTGACGGCGGAGGGTCCGGCTGGGTCTCGCGGGCGGCGAACAAGACGGAGGACATCAACTTCAGACAACTTTCTAAAATCGCGGTGGACAAGGCCGTTGCTTCCATTGAACCGATGAATTTGAAGCCGGGGAAATACGTGACCATCCTGGAACATTCATGCGTCGCGGATTTATTAGGCAGCATGGCTTTCTCCATGAATGCACGCAATGCGGATGAAGGCAGGAGCTTTTTTTCTCAGAAAGGCGGAGGCAACAAGCTCGGCGAAACGATTTTCCCGGAGTTTGTCAATCTGTATTCAGACCCGGCCGACCCGATCGCTCCCGGCGGACGCTGGAGTGCAGGGGGACTGCCAAACAAGAAAACGGAATGGATAAAGAACGGAACGGTGGCAAACCTTTTTTATACGAGATACTGGGCGGAGAAACAAGGAAAAGAACCGGTGGGATTCCCTTCGAACATTATCATGAAAGGCGGAAAGGGATCGCTGGACGACCTGATTCGATCGACGAAACAGGGTATCCTCGTCACGAGTTTCTGGTATATCCGGAGTGTTGACCCGCGGACAATTCTGCTTACAGGCTTAACGCGAGACGGAGTTTACTGGATCGAGAATGGAAAGATTGCTTTTCCTGTAAATAATTTCAGGTGGAACGACAGTCCCATTTCGATGCTCAAGAATATCGAGGCTATGTCGAAGGAAAAGCGTGTACCTCCCCGCGAATCCGGCAGCTCAGGTTTCGTCATTCCCGCGTTGAAGCTGAAGGAATTCAATTTTTCGAGTCAATCGGAGGCCGTGTAGCGATAGCAAAAAGCAATAAAACGCAGTACTTCGTCATTCTACGAGTTAGGCGCAAGCAACCACCTATAGGGTATTTATGCTAATTCACCTCGGACATATTCATCAACTCAACCGCTATCCTGTCAAATCTATGGCAGGTGTCGCGGCGGAGTCTGCCTTTCTTGGCTGGCATGGTTTGCAGGGAGATCGTCGCTTCGCGTTTCGTCGCTTAAACGACAATAGCGGATTTCCATGGCTTAATGCCAGTAAGCTTCCTGAACTTGTTTTGTATCAGCCGCTAGGACTTGATGAGAAGGCAGAAGAACCTGTGCCTACCCAAGTGCGTACACCGGAGGGGATGGTCTTTGCACTCACAAGCGCCGAGCTCCAAAACAGTGTCGCGAAAAAGTTCGGTAGTGCAGTCGAGTTGATGAAACTCAGGCATGGAATTTTTGACGATGCTGACGTTTCGGTGATCAATCTGCCAACGATGTCTGCAATTAGCCGAGAGGCAGGACTGGACTTGGATATCAGACGATTTCGGCCAAATATTGTCATTGCGTCAGATTCGGCACAACCATTTATGGAAGATGGTTGGGTGGGCGCCAGGTTAATATTCGGCGACAACGAATTGGCGCCAATGCTTACTATCACGATGCGAGATCTGCGATGCATGATGATCAACATACACCCAGATACGGGCAAACAAAGCCCACTCGTAATGAAGACAGCCGTGCGCCTGAACGAGAATTTTGCAGGAGCTTATGGAACTGTGGCGCGCACGGGCCAAATCAGTGTGGGTCAGTCAGTAAGTTTGCTCATCGAAAAGCAGGCCTGACATTACAGCGCCAGGTATGTGGTTGCCTGCGCCTAACAGCGGGCATTACGACGCTCCCCTTATTGAAAAGGATTATAATAGTGGTCGCTCCATGCTTAACCATTCCGTTTCACTACATTTGTTAAGCACGGCGTAATGCCCGCGACCGTTATGCGTCATGGCCGCCACAAGCTTAATTCAAAACGAATCATGAAATCATCACTTATCTTCGGTGCGTTTGCTATCCACTCGATCGTATCTGGCTGCTCTGGAGGCTTTGGGGCCAGTCAGTCAACCAAGTTGACCGCCGAAGAAGATTCGTTGCTGCAAGAGAACTGGAAAATCGCGTACCAACTTGCTGACTACGATCGCTTTTCATGGATTGCAACGGATTCTCTCTTGAGATATGTTGGCACTCCGGATTCGACAATGGTGCAAGGATGGGTGGTATCCGAAGTTGCAGGCTCCACGAAAGTTATATTTGGAAAGCTTCAAGATTTGTGCCTCGAACCAGAATTTGAGGTAACTTTTGAGAGAAGTAGAATCGTGACAAATGCGCACCCTCAACTCAATTATTGCAAAGGAGACGATCCCTACACTCGATTCGTTGCAATGTCCAAAGCCCGAGATGCCAACAAAACAGTTCTTGAGTCAGCAAATTTCCCGTACAACACATACGTTCTTGGCAACGAGGATACGCTCGCCGTCTACTTGATGCCCGGCGCTACGAATAACTACTATGGCTTTTGTGGAGGAATACGAACTCTAGTTAACGCGAGGGATCTCGCCATCATACAAACCAAGAAACTCCATCAGTCACCGCTTATTACTGGACCGCCCCCAGCAGGTGCTGTTGCCATGATGAGGACATCAAGCCTCGGCGTCGTGCCCAATGAGGTTGACCTTGCCCAAACCCTTATCTTCAGAGATCTCGCAGCCGATCATATGATTATAACATCAAAATACACTTTCATCTTCTCGTGGGATAACAAACGGATGAACGTTTCGATGGACGTTCAACCAAGGGGTTTAGGTAAGTGAGTGGCGGCCACGAACGCATAACAGGCCGCACTACGACGTTCGCTCATTTGATATGGCAGAGTTAAATCAAATCGAAAAGAATAATAGTGCTCACTCAATGCCTAACCATTGCGCTTCGCTCCATTCGTTAGGCACTGCGTAGTGCGGCCATACGTTATGTGCAATTGTTTTGCTTGCTATGTTGAAAGAATACTCACAGTACTATTCTCAGGCATCTGCGATTTTGCAGCGTATTGAAGACACTGCTCACGGGCTTCAGCTACGGGAGAAGGACGAAGCTGTGGAAGTGTTCGCAGCCCAGGCAGTCTCGATGTCCAAAGATCACTGTCGTGCCATTAGCCTACTCTTGGACGTTGACCTCTTCAGTGAGTCAATTGCCGTTTGCCGGTCTTTGTTCGAACTCTGCTTCGACACTGTCTGGATTAACTCAGGCGACAATCCGGCAGAGAAACTTGAACGGGTCTACCGACTCGAGGCTGATCCATACTTCCAGATGAACAAAGAGGTCAAACTTTTCGAAGAGGACGTCAAGAACTCAACGCCTCTGACGAACCCGGAAAAGCTTGAGCAATTCCGCAAAGTCCTCAGCAGGACTATGAAAGCGAATCCCTACCTAACAGTTTCGTCCAGACAAGGCGATCTCGCCTTCAGACACGCCCCTCCGTTACTCGAACGTATGGGGCAGGAGTTTCGCTTGCAGTACTACCACATTTATCGATTCATGTGCCTCTTCACTCACCCATCTCCAATGCTAAAGGAACTACACCTACAGAACGTACAGCTCAATCGGCCAGTCAATGAAATAATCGAACAACCTCTTACTCAGGTTCTCGCGTATTCACTCTTGTTCATCGAGATCATTGCTAAGACGGCAGCGAGCTTAATT
>JACPSI010000048.1 GCA_016193365.1 Ignavibacteriales bacterium | reverse complement strand
TGGCAGGCGGACGGACCGAAACCCCGTTTGACTCACTTACAGCAACATGTCTCAGGTGGGTTGCACCCAGGGCAACAACCAGTCGGCCGGCTCTGTGCCTCTACCGCTTTTGCAGTTCCAAGACCGAGCAGAAGGGCAATCAGTGCTGCTAACAATCCTTTGTTCTTCATTGATGATTCACCGCCTTTCTGCATACAAGATACAAAAAGGGGTGGGGTGTTTGTCAATAGCAAAAAGCAATCAAAGCTCATAAAGAAGCGAAGCCCTCACGACCGTGCCGTTGCCGCCGGGTTTCAGATCGATACTCGAACCCAGGTGAACATTCAGTTGTGGCGAAATCTCGGCGAAGATTCCCGGTGTTACGATCGTTTCGCCTACCTTCCGGAGATTTCCCCGAACTTCGATGCCGGAGGAAAGGATTCCGAGAATTCGCAAGCGGAGACCGGCCGCGTAGGCAATGTCCAACGAATGGTGCCGGCGGAGCGTTTGCTGACCGATGAGGTTCAGCGACAGTTCGAAGTCCCCGCGAGTATGCGAGAGTATCCCTCGAAGCTCGATTTCGTCCTCAGCATGATGAATCAGGCCTTTCTCGACTTCGAAGAGAAGTCCGAGTGCCGTGCGCGTTCGTTGAGTTGCAGCTGCGCCTATTTCTGCCCAATCCCACAGGAGAAACCGCTGCTCGATCCCGATCGACTCCAGACCAAGCGAGTGGCTCGACTGCTCGAGATGCACATGAGCCTCAGCGCTCCAGTACTGCGTGACACCGTACAATAGTCCCGGTTCGAGGGAGAACGCCGAGAGACTCTTTGTGTAGTCCACCGAGAGAACAGTGAACCACTGATTGCGGTGGGGAAGCCGTGAACTTGCGACTGTGAAAAAATCCTTGCCATGATGCGCTATGGCGGGAGATCGTGTAACGCTGCGGCTAGTGAGAAAAACGTTCCACGTGATTCCTTCGTTCCACACTGATGATGTCAAGAGCAATCTGGTCGAACCGGCGATCCGACCTACAGAGCGTCAACTCAAGAGATCGTGTTTGAAACCGGGCAGTCAGCTCGGACGATTTCATTGAGAGATTGCCTGGCGACCTAAAAATTCGCTAACTCATTTTGGAGGTAAATCCGGCGTAATCGAACAAAATCTTTTAGCTGGCCTACTTCTTGCTCCAGCGAGTATCCGAGTAGAAAGGGATCCTGTGCGTATGCATCTTGAAGAACTGTCTGAAGAGAATCGATCATAGCAAAGACACGTTGCTCAGTGAACAGATTATCCAAGTAGTTTTGTACTTTTGCCTTGTAGAGTTGACGATACTCGCCAATCTCCAGCAACCTACGATTCAATTCATTTGCGGGCTGGATATTCCAATCTACGCCGGCCACACTCATGCCCAGATCCATATCCCACGGTATTACAACAAAACGTTGTTGATCCGGGTCGTGGTACAGATGAAGGTTGTTCGTAAAGCCGTCCCAGTTGGCGATTAATGCGGATACAGCCATGTATTCAAGATATCTGTTAACATCGAGAATGGGCTCAAGATCCTGAGGCAGCTCTGCGGTAGAGGATCCATCAAGGACTGCCAAGAGATATTCAAGGTCGGCGTAGTTCCCTTCGTCTCCCAGTTTTTTCTCGAACTTTAGTCGAATGTCTACCCCATCGGCATTTGTGAAATGTGCAATGACAATCTGCGCCTGATAGAGGTTTCCGATTTGTTTGCTTCGATTCAGCAAAAAATACCTATCAATTGGCTCAATGGCAAAGTAAATACCATGATATTCTCCATTGAGAACGAGAGATACATGTTCTGTTTTTGGCACCATCGAGCCTGCTTCTCGGAAGAGTCTATACGATAACTCTGAACGCATGAGGGTTGCATCCCGAAATTGCGACGTCAGCAGGGTAATTCGCCTTTGTTGGAACAATCGGTCTTCAGGAAAACGAATACGATAGTTTTTTTTCGTAAGGTTGCGGGTTGATCGTCCCTGGTATCGTATGTTCACCCATCCTCTATAGTCCTCATGTTCGAGTTGACCATCCACGAAGCGATCAGAAAATACACCGTTGGTCAGGATCTGAAAGTTCTCGTAGTCGATCGAGAGGCTAATTCGCGGAAGTGTTGATCCTTTTGTCAGTTCAGGACTGTCAATGCCTTCACATCCCACAGCCAGAGCCAACACGAGCAGTAAAGAAAAGTTTTTCATTCGATCACCAGCGAAATTGAAGCTCGGCAATAACCGTGCTGCCGGTGTAAAATCGGTCATCTTTATTAAAGCGACTATTCGACAAAATCAAATCACCATTGACGAGAAGGCGGACGTCTTCATCGAAATAGATATTGAAGCCAATCAACATCTGGAGCTGATTGACGTCAACATCTCGAGTATCGGGAGCGAGGAAACTCAAAAGGATCACCGGCTCAATTGCCTTGACTGTCTTTTCATCAAGGTCAACTCGATAAACGTGCAGGGTTCTTACGGCTCCAAAGTACACTGAGCGCCTGTCTCCTACGAAACCGCTGATCTTCGTTTGCAGAGGATCCTTTCCGATAAAGATCTCTGCCTCAGAAACGTACTGGCCGATCTTTTTGGACATATCAGCACTTACCGCAAATGCATCGAGGGGATCGCCAAATATCAGTTCGCCCTTCAATTTGGCATAAACTGCGTCAAGCCCCAGATGGGAGAACCCAAGCACATCATGGACGCTGATCCTGCCATTGGCTCCAAAGGCGCGACTCTCATTATATGAAATCCCGGCGTAGTAAGAATAGTTGTCATTGTCGCCGTCCATCCATTTCTTGTAAAGTTGCACACCCACATCTCTTCCAACATATCCCATCGGAGAGATATGTCGATTGATCAAACTTCGCTGGACCGTGTATAGTTGCTCCCGTGCAACAAGTTCTTCCATTCCAAATCGCTTCTTCAAGTTCCCCACTTTTAGCCTGGTTTTGTTCCAATACCTGAATTCACCGCTGACTTCCCGAAGTTCAACTTCACGGCTGCCGGATTGACCCCGGAGATCTGCCTGAGCTTCGATGAAGTCGTTTATCTTGACTTCGAGTTGGATTTTTGCGCGATAGAACGACTCCGCAAATCCTTTGTATTCAATTTTTACACCGGTGGATACGTAACCGTCGTAGGAAACCTTCTTTTGAGAACGAAGGTTGCACGATACGAGTACTGAAGCGATGACAATCATTCTCAAACGGTAACTGAATTTGTTCATAGTCTCTCCTTGACGTTCAGTCTCTTCCGGAACTTCTCTAATATTCAAATCCCGGGTGAAAGTAGTTGTCGCTCATCGGACAAAACCTTTCAATAGGCTTCTTTCGGTCGCCTGGCGGTAAGCAGGTGGGCCGACTGTTCTCCAAAAGGTCATTGCATGTGCTCAAAGGCGAAGCGAAGACACATCGCTCCATGTGCGTTTCCTCATACCGGTTGTGTGTCGCTTGAAAAACAAGGAGCAAGCAATCGCGCAGAATATTGATTATCAGCAGCCGAATCATTAAAATAGATTGTGACGTTCGACATGCGCGGACCTGATGGATAGAGGTTGCAAGTCTTTCAGAAGGCACGAGGAATGAATCAATCTCGAATCGTTGGTGCGGTTATCGTTGTCATAGTATTTTCAGGTCCTGCCTTCGGGCAATTCCGCCTTCAACCTCGGGAGGCTTCGTATCCTGATCGGCCAATCGTTGCATACGTTCTCGAAGAACGCGGAGAGGCAGAGCAGTTGCGTTTGACGCAACAGGCGGACTTCTTCGACAATATTCTTGGGGGTCTTGGCGACACATTTCGTTGGTGGGATATCCCGCTCGCCTCGGCAACAATCTTGCCGGAGGTGGTTGAGCCCAAGAATCAGGACGCCCGTCTCCGCTTTCCTACGTTGGGGCTTGACATTGAAATTTCCAGACAGGTAGCCCGCAAGGACGACGGGACATCCCTCGGTTCAAGTGACCCTGCCAGGTTCCCACAGGGTGCGCTTGCAGTTCAATTCCTCAGCGTTGGGCTTCTCGATATCCTGACGGATGTTCCTGTAACAGCGGAGCACTACGAACGGGTATTTGTCTTTCAGAAAGCCCTTATCTACACAAGAACGCTGACAGGAGCTGCCAAGCAGTGGTTCTCTCGAAGCCGGCCTGACGGATCGGACACAAATTCTTTCTTCTCGGCCCACACCTCTGTCACCTTCGCCACTTCCGCCTTTTGCTATCGTACCTTCAGTGATTTCCTTGATGAAGCGGATATTACTCGTCAACCAGGGGTCTTCCGGGACGTTGTCAAAGGAACCGCTTTTGCGGGGTTCTACGGCTGGGCTGCTTACGTAGGATATTCGAGAATGAGGGATAGCAAGCATTATTTGACCGATGTCCTTGTTGGAGCCGCGGCGGGTACGATCATTAGCAACCTTCTGTACACCCTCCATTTCGATACCGATAAGAAAGCAGGTGGTGGTCAACGGGTGAGCTTTGAGATTGCACCTATGAGTGAGAAGGCGATTGGACTCCTTGTGCGATTCTAGAAACAGCCACCGTAGTAATGGTTGGCGCATTTTAGAGCAGCGTGCGCCCGCTATCAACGTCAACAATCCGCGCCGGACCGAAAAATCAAAGAGGCGAAATACATCGGTGACTCGCCGTTCGTGAGATGCTCGTTGTTGGCGATTTGTTCCATCGAAAAGTAGCAGCAAAAAGTCACGCCTTTCAATCCAACACGTTAAAAGCAATTACCGGTTGATTCACGTTCTTTAGTTTCTTGGGCCCCAACGGTTCCAACCGAAAGTGATGTTGTGCAATGGCGGCCACCTTTTCACTGATAAAAATCGAGCCTCCGGGAGCAATTTGACAGAGTCGAGCAGCGATGTTAACGACTGGTCCGGAAGCGGTGTAAGTCCATCGTTCCCATACTTTCGCCCTGAATCTGGTAAAGCCAACGAATGCGTTTCCAGCATGAAGACCAATATGAACCTCGGTATTATACCGGTTTTGAACGCGCTGCTTTCTGGATTCAAGCACGAGTCGTCGTAATTCGACAGCTGCTGAGGTTGCATCATGAATATCGCGATCCGAGTCATTGGCTTCAAAGATTGCCATAAAACCGTCACCCATGATCTCGTTGACTGTACCGCGGTACTTCTGGATGACGTCAAAGAAGCGAGAGAAATAATATTCGATGAGTCTGTTCATCTCTTTCGGGGACAGGTTTTCGCACAGTATGCTGCAGCCCTCCAGATCCAGGAAGAGAATGGCTACTTCTTTTTCGACTTTCTCAAGGGCGGCTGGATTTGAATTCTCGAGAAGTTTCACAATACGGGGCGTGACAAATCGGAGAAGGCCGTTTTTCACCGTTGCGTCCTTCATCCTGCACCCCAGACGGGAGTAACATAGCGATGATCGAACGGTGACCGGTAATCAATTCCAACATCCTGGAAGACCGATGCGGGCATTCCTATGTCCGCTTTGTTGGAGATTGCCCCGCGTACACGAAA
>JACPSI010000020.1 GCA_016193365.1 Ignavibacteriales bacterium | reverse complement strand
GGTTAGTTTTAGAAGCCTGCGCGCCGCGTATTTTACACAGGTTCGGACAGTGAACGCCCCAAACTTTTCATTGCCGCAGCTTAGCTCCAACCGTTAGGCGGCGGTTGGCTTGTTGAAAGAACTATGCAAACAAAACCGAAGAATGACTTGTGTGTGTACTGCGGTGTTCGAGTCGCTGTGACCCATGATCACGTTCCGCCCAAAAGTTTTTTCCCACAGCCCCTCCCCAGTAACCTTGTAACCGTTCCATCATGCACAGAATGCAACCTTGCATTCGGAAAGGACGAAGAGTATTTCTTTGCGACTCTTATGTTTTCCGAGGCAGGGATTTCCACCGCCGGTAAGAAACTGTGGGACCAGAAAATTCATAGGATGTACAGGAAAAACCTTGGTCTTCGCTTGCGCGTTGCCAAATCATTTCGACGCGTTAACGTCGTGTCCTCTGGCGGAATTTTCCTTCGACGTGGCCTCGGAGTGAAGTTGGATGAAGAACGTTTCGGCAAGGTAGTTGCAAAGGTCATCCGCGGCCTGTACTACTTTGAATATAGCGCACCTTTGCTAAGTTCAACAGAAGTCTTATCTCAATTTCTACAATCTGAATCAGATGCCACGGAGCCGATAAAATTTAACGATCAGCTTCTGTTCGGATCCCGCCAATGGCCAAATGTTTTCGAGTATAGATTCAATCGAATCGAAGATTTGCCCCTTTGTTCAATGTGGCTTATAAGGTTTTGGGGCAAAATTGTTTTTTGGGCGATCACTGGAAACGACAGCGACTTTGCGAAGAATGAAATCCTTCCAAGTCATTCTAAAACGCCAACCGCCGCCTAACCAGTCGCTCAAGCTGACGAAACGAAATGGGGACGAATCCAACATTTGTCAAAGGAGCGGCGAGTTCGTGTAGTACTCGCCCCGAACATTTCGTTGTCGCAGCTTAGCTCCAACCGTTAGGCAGTTGCGCGCAGGTTATCGCGGAGGAATTCTGGAGAGAGGTCTGCCCCGTTGTCCCACACAATCGTGTGTAACTCGGGATGAACTGAAAAATTGCGGAATTTGCTTACATCGCGGAGGGGTTCGAACATTGGCCCCCACAACTCATCCTTGAGGTCAACTTCTCCCTCTGAGCCATCGTTGAACTTGACCCAGACGGTATATCCCTCTACATATTTAGCTTCTGTAACTCTGGGAATCATGGTTATTCCAAGGGATCGATCTTGTTTAACGGCTTCCTTAATTTAGCAAGTTCCCAGTTCTTGAGCAACTCGGCTTTGTGCAGCTGCAGCCATTCCAGGACATGGGACAAAGCACGTTTCGGGAATTCGCCTGAAACAACGCCGGTTTCGATGGTGACTGTCACTTCGAAATCTCCGTATTTCGCATGAAAGTGTGGGGGAGCATGTTCGTTATAGAACATCGCAATAATAATTCCGAGGAATCTGCTGACTTCCGGCATCGATGAAGCTTACAGCAATTTTTCTGTATGCGCAACTGCCTAACCAGTCGCTCCCCGACTGCGTTCTGGAAAACGAACTTCGTCGGGGCAGGCAAGCTGACGAGTTAAAATGGGGCGTAAACTCGCCACAAAAGAATAAATTGGTTAATTTATAGTGGCTCGCGCGCTGCGCTGGCAAAGCACAGTTCGGTTAGTACACGCCCCGAACATTTTAACGTCACAGCTCCGCCACAAAGCTCGGCGGATCCTCAATTCGACGACGACTTAGCTGAGAAACACTAAGATCGTGTCGAATTGGGATTAGCTCCAACCGTTAGGTGGCTCGCAACACGGAATCGATTGGAGCAAAGAAGAATTACATTCAGACTCTTCACGAATCGCAACGAGGAGTGCCTTACCATGCCACAACTGAGAACGATAATGATGTTGGCCGGAATCGGTATCCTAGTTTCCATATCCGGATGCAAGGACAATCTCACAATTACTCAAGTCGATGAGAATAGGCCTCCTGAGAATAGGCCTCCAAAGATCCTCGTTTGGGGACCTGAATACGAGACCGCCGCCCACATCAAAGCTCCCTTGCCCCAACCTTGGGTAATTGCAGCAGATCCGGACGGCGCTGATGACATCGTTGCTGTGGTTCTGAGAATTTCTAGCATATCAATTGTTTCTCTGATCGTGCGTCCGGATGATGCCAGCCAAGAGTGCAGCAGACCATTCTATGCATCCATGGACACGATCGATGTACTCCCTTATTTGAAGAAGCGGACGTTCAATATTCTCAATCAGCCTTTGCAGCGAGGCTACAACGGGGCCTACACAGCATATCTCTCGTACAGCTCCCTCTCCGAAGGAGGCATTAGTAATCACGCCGACGTTTTCGGCCAGTTCGTGAAATTCTGCCGATGGGGATATGACTACCTCTATATGGTCGAACAATTCGGTCTTTATCCCCCTGCACTGTCGTCACCTCGTGATGTTTACGTCACGTATGCTGAGTTCTTCATCAGTGGAATCAGCATGACTGTGTATGACCAGTCCGGCGCCACCGCCACAGTAACCTTCCCGGACTTCTACGGCATATTTACTAACACCACGGAGGATCAAACGCCACCTTAGCGCTGTGTGGCTCAGCCGATGAGATCGTGTATGAACGTTAACATGAGATCAGAGTGATAGCAAAGCAGCTCGCCACCTAACCAGTCGCTCCCCGACTGCGTTCTGGAAAACGAACTTCGTCGGGGCAGGCAAGCTGACGAGTTAAAATGGGGCGTAAACTCGCCACAAAAGAATAAATTGGTTAATTTATAGTGGCTCGCGCGCCGCGCTGGCAAAGCACAGATCGGTTAGTACACGCCCCGAACATTTTAACGTCGCAGCTCCGCCACAAAGCTCGGCGGATCCTCAATTCGACGACGACTTAGCTGAGAAACACTAAGATCGTGTCGAATTGGGATTAGCTCCAACCGTTAGGGCGCCTTGCGCTAGTACTTCAAAGGAACATTGAAAATCATGCCTGACAAACGAGTTTCTTTTGCGACTGTTTTCCTCTTCGCAGTTTTCGCAAACATAACCTTCACACAGGTAAGGTACACCCAAGTCGGCGGCAAGATGACTTTGTGTGGTTTGAGTTATTCTAGGATTGAGGGTTCGGATGTGGGCGGAATTCAAATCGGCTTTACGAATGAAGGCCGGATCGCTCTTGGTGTACTTGCAAACGTCAGTAGCCTACCAAATCCAAGCAAGTCTATTGGCCTCACAGGAGAAATTGGCATTCTCAAACGGCACGATCAGTCTCCCGGCATTAGCCTTCTGCTTGCTGGTGTTCAGAGTTGGTTCACGGCTAAGATTCCAGCAGTTTCATACCAGTCGCAAACTTATCAATCTCGAAGCGCAATCGTTGGATTGGATTTTTATTTTTCACCGCTGGGTTTTCCAGCTTTTCCGTTCTTGCAGGCTTCGTACGCATTCGGTTCCACGAATTTGGGCTTTGGCCGAATTGGTTCAGAAGTGAAGTCTTTTGCTCTTGGAATTGACTTCTTAATTCCAACCGACGACACGCCTAAGCTCATTTTGACACCCGCTGTTTCCTTCTCAGACGGCAAAAGTTCTTTGGCGATTCAACTGGCTTTTGTACTTTCGTAACCTGTTCTCCAAAATCCGATTTGTTGGCCATCATAACAGCCTATTTGCCTTCAAGCGAAGAATGGAAGAACGACTTTCAAGAAAGGAAAAAATCATGAAGTGCATTCAATGTCAAGGATCTCTCAGGCGCGGAGTTGCTCCTTTCCACGCCGATCGAAAAGGTTATCACCTTGTTATGGATTCCATCCCTGCGTGGGTCTGTTCACAATGCGGAGAAGTCTATTTTGAGGATAAAGCAGTCGACTCCATTCAAAAAGCTCTGCGTTCTATTGACAATGAATCCTCCCGCCTTGCGAAATCTGCCTAGTTTTTTGCAGGCAACCTAACCAGTCGCTCCCCGACTGAGTTCTGGAAAACGAACTTCGTCGGGGCAGGCAAGCTGACAAGTCCAATGGGGTGTAAACTCCAGCTCCCAAAGGGATCCTCAATTCGACGACGACTTAGCTGAGAAACGCTAAGATCGTGTCGAATTGGGATTAGCTCCAATCGTTAGGCGGCAGTTTCTGACGACTTTGCTTATTTTTCGATGTTTTCGGATATTGAGAGGAACAGAGGAGAATCGACATGAAATTCACGGTAACGATCGCACGAGACGAAGACGGCGTTTACATCGCTGAATGTCCTGCCATTCCTGGCTGTATCAGTCAAGGCAAGACGGAAGAAGAAGCTCAAGCCAACATTCAAGATGCCATAAGAGAATGTTTGGCGGTCAGAACTGAGAAGGGAATGCCGCCCACCGTGACGATTCGTCAAGTGGATGTTGTCGTGTAATGCCGCCGGTTCCGGTTCTCCGTCCTTCCGAAGTCATCAAAACATTTCAAAAGCTTGGTTGGCAAGTGGCGCGTCAGCGAGGAAGTCATATCATCATGACAAAAGCAGGCCACATTGCTACGCTCTCAATACCAAACCATCCAGAAGTTGCGCGAGGGACGCTTCGCGGTCTCATTGCAAAGTCGGGTTTGGCCGTAGATGAATTCCTTGAAGCCTATAACGCTTAAAGCAAAACTGCCACCTAACCAGTCGCTCCCCGACTGCGTTCTGGAAAACGAACTTCGTCGGGGCAGGCAAGCTGACGAGTCAAAATGGGGCGTACCTCCCCTCAAAACATAAATTTGTTTATTTTTAGTGGCCTACGCGCCGCGCTGGCGAAGCACAGTTCGGGTAGTGTACGCCCCGAGCATTTTGCCGTCGCAGCTCCGCCACAAAGCTCGGTGGATCCTCAATTCGACGACGACTTAGCTGAGAAACACTAAGATCGTGTCGAATTGGGATTAGCTCCAACCGTTAGGCGGCGCAAACTATACAAGCTCACCAAAGGATAAGCATATGGAAACCATAACAATGAACACTTCGACTACCCTGAAGACCTTAGCCAAAATGATCGACCATTCGTTACTTCATCCCACTCTCACCGATCAAGCGATCGCGAATGGCTGTGAATTAGCTATCAAATACCGTGTGGCTACGGCTTGTGTAAAACCTTATGCTGTTGAGTTAGCCCGTACCATCCTTAACGGATCCGATGTGGGCGTTTGTGCGGTCGTTTCCTTCCCTCATGGTAATTCCACAACGCCGATGAAGCTCAGGGAAACTGAAGAAGCATTATCCAATGGGGCCACTGAAATCGATGCTGTCGTCAACATTGGCAAAGTGTTGGGCGGTGACTGGAATTACCTTTCCGAAGAGATAGGTACGATCAATGAAACAGTCACAGGACATCATGCTATTTTGAAAGTTATCTTCGAGAACGACTATTTACAAGACACACACATCATCAAACTATGCGAAATATGCGCATCCGCCTCTGTCGCATACGTAAAGACTTCAACCGGCTATGGGTTCGTGAAACAGGCAAACGGCATGTATAATTACGCTGGTGCTACAGATCACCATCTCGGCCTGATGAGAACGCATTCTCCTGCAAGCGTTGGCATCAAAGCCGCAGGGGGAGTACGGACTCTCGATGATCTCCTACGAGTCCGGGAATTAGGTGTAAGTCGCATTGGAGCTGTCACAACTGAGGCTATCTTGCAAGATGCCGAAAGGCGCGGCTTTCGCTAGGCTGACAATTACGCCGCCTAACCAGTCGCTCCCCGACTGCGTTCTGGAAAACGAACTTTGTCGGGGCAGGCAAGCTGACGAGATGAAATGGGGTGCACCGACGACTTAGCTGAGAAACGCTAAGATCGTGTCGAATTGGGACTAGCTCCAACCGTTAAGTGGCGGCCTCGATATTTGTCCTGCTATTTTGTAAATTATCCTTAACGAATTTCAACAGAGTGTTCATGCTTACAACAGCCGCAAGAATAACCAAATCCGAGTTGGCTCACATGATTGACCGTGCAGTGGAAGAAAAGCTCATTTCATTGCTTGGCGATCCTGATGAGAAGTTGACCTTGAAGGATTCTTTGCGCAAAAGACTTCTGCGTCAGAAAAGGGCCGTTTCCAAAGGCCACGAGGAGAGTACTTCAACCGCGTCGCCAGCCGTCTCCGACTTCGGTGATGGAAGCTTATACCGTCCTAGCTCCAACCGTTAGGCGGTTTTCACCGATGAACTGGTTTTACGACTTGGCGCAACCGTTCGTCTGGCATCCAACTCGGGTCTTCATAATTGCGCTCGTCTGGCTGTTAGCGGCGTTTATATTTCGAAAGACTGTAAGGCAACCTTTGTTCGTCGCTGCTGGGGCTTGGGGTGTCTTCGCTCTCTTTGAGTTTGAAGCCTGGCGAGAACGCGCTGACATCCGAGTTGACCTGTTGTTTACTTGGCCAGTGTTATGCCTACTTACAATTGGTTGCCTGTATCTTGCAATCAAACAGTATCTCACGCGGAAAGCCGCCTAACCAGTCGCTCCCGCCATAAAGACAGGCGGGCAGGCGCGCCATAAATACTGGCGAATTCTCAATTCCTCGTGATTTGCAATCTCTCGCGCTCGAGACCTGAAGAAATACCATAAATCAGTAGACTATCGCAAAAGAAGGAAGCGACTGCGATCCAATCCTTATTATGAGACATCGTGCAAGTAAGCGTGCTGCCGAACCAGTCCGCCCCGCCACAAACGATCGCAGGCAACCTGACGAAATGAAAAAGAGCCGGTTGACGAAACATTTCCTTGCGCTATCCGCTCTTGCTCTTCTCGGATGCAGTGTAAAACCTGCGGAAACGTCGGAGGCCGGACAGACGGTTAACGACCGCCGCTATCCTGCCCACTGGTGGGCGCCTGTCTCGACTGAGGACAAGCCTGAATGGGAAATTCTTCCTCAGGAAGCGAAAAACGGCGTGGTGATCCTTTCCAAGAGGAACGAATTGGGCGTGCTTTCCAATTTCGCAGCAACGCCCTTTGAATTCCGCGGAAAACGGTATGCGAGTCTTGAAGGATTCTGGCAGATGATGTTGTATCCCGAAGGCAACGAAGACCCGCGAGCTACATTTCCCGGACTTCAATGGAAATACACGCGCGATCAGGTTGCGCATATGATAAGTTTCGAAGCGAAAAATGCCGGCGAGTTGGCGGAAGAAAACATGAAACGCATGGGCATCGACTGGGTGACGTTCGAAGGAAAGCAGATGGAATATAAGCCCGATACACCCGGCGATCACTATCGCCTGATCGTTTCTGCGACATGGGAAAAAGTGAAACAAAATCCAAATGTTAAAAAGGTGCTCCTGTCCACAGGGAATCTGAATTTGAAGCCGGATCATCACCAGGAACCCAACGCTCCGGCCGCATGGAGATACTGCGAAATTCTGACAGACATTCGGGCTACCTTACAGCGCGAAAATCATTAACACGCATGCAGGCTCAGCCATGAAATCAATTTCAGTTCTCTTCATCTTCCTCTGTGCAGCGTCATTTAAAGCCGTTTCCCAGTGCTCCGACGCCGGTGTTTGTGCAATCGGAAAAATATCGTCGCCTCTTCAACATCGCGTCGGCATTTCCTACAACTTCGGAAGAAGTGTAAAAGCGGATGACCTCACGTTTCACTCGGTCAATCTTCAGGCGACCCTTCGGGTGCTGGAAGATGCGAACATCATTGCGTCCATTCCCTGGTCCCGTCAATCCGGTCCCTTGGGTAACACTTCAGGCATCGGCGACCTTAGTGTTTTTTGGAGTCAGCAGGTGTGGACAGACGGTGTTGCCAACATCGGTGTTGAGCTGGGCGGCAAGGTGGCAACCGGAAACGATAACGCGGGCGGGCTTCCTCAGGCGTACCAATCGGGGCTGGGGACGAACGACCTTTTGGCCGGAGTTTCGTACGCTCAAGAGCCCTTCAATGCTGCGGTCGGTTATCAGTTTTCGCGCGGGAGAAGCGATAATTCGGTCACACTGCTCCGCCGCGGAGATGACTTCTTTCTGCGGGCGGGTTATTCGGGGGAGCTGGAAGAGTTTCCGTATTCGTTTGAAGCCCTTGCGATTAAAAGAGTTTCTGAGTCCTCCGTTCTCGATTCCGTATCTCCTGGCAATACGTTTGTCAACGTTCCCGGGAGCGATCAATTTCAGGTCAACCTCCTTGGGAAATTGCTGTGGCCTCTTGATGCTTCAAAAGAAGTACAGCTCGTTGCAGCCGTGCCTGTCCTCCAGAGAAAAGTCAATGTGGACGGGCTCACGCGCGGCTTCACGGTGTCGTTGAGCTTGTCATTTTCTCTTTAGCCAGGAACGTCAGGAGTCGGCCGGGTGGCAGCATATTTTCTGACGACCAAGCGTCTCGGATTTCGCTCATGGAACGAAACCGACAATGACCTTGCCTTCGGCCTCTGGGGAGATTTTGAGATAACGAAATTCATCGATGCGCGGGGGCAACTTTCCATGGAACAGGTGCAGGAGATTCTCACAAAAGAACTGGCAACAGCGAGAACCTATGGCGTTCAATACTGGCCGGTTTTTCTTCTTGGCAGCGGTGAGCATGTTGGGTGCTGCGGCCTGAGGCCGTACAAAGTTTCAGAAAAGGTGTATGAGCTCGGAGTTCACATCCGTTCGAAATTCTGGAGAGAAGGATTTGGGACTGAGGCGGTGCGGGGAATTATGGAGTATGCGTTTACAACTCTTGGCGTTTCCGCGTTGTTTGCAGGACACAACCCGAGGAATGAATCATCTCGTTCGCTTCTGGACAAACTGGGGTTCAAGTACACCCACACAGAGTATTACTCTCCGACCGGCCTTCATCATCCCTCTTACCTCCTGACAGCGCAAGATTATGCGAACCTCAAAACGAAGACAGAAGCGCCGACCGACGATCCGGGCAAACGTCACAGTCAGAAATGATCTACGTCCGGGAGACATCGGCGCACTGACATTTCTTCACGGCTCGTTGTACGCAAAGGAATACAGCTGGGATCACACGTTCGAAGCTTATGTGGCGGGCCCACTTTCAGAGTTTGCAAAGTCCCCGTCGCCGCGGGAAAAGATTTGGGTCGTTGAAAAAGATGGCAAGATAGCAGGCTCTGTCGCTATCGTAGAAGTTTCTCTTCAAGACGCGCAACTGCGGTGGCTGCTGCTTCATCCTGACCTCCGTGGTCAAGGAATGGGAAAGAAGTTGACGGAAGAGGCCCTTCGTTTTTGCCGTGCGTGCGGCTATCGGTCGGTTTTTCTTTGGACGGAGAAGAGACTTAATGCGGCTGCACAACTGTATCGCGTTTTCGGGTTCAAACTCACCGAAGAGAAAACGCACAAACTGTGGGGAACCACCGTAACAGAGCAACGATACGAACTGAATTTGTCCTGAAAATCATCAAAAGAAGATGGCAAAGACACAGAGAATCTTCGGAAAGACAACGCTCGGTTTTCGAGTGAAATCCGGATGGGCATCTGCTGTGATAGTGGCTGGCCCGATAAAATCGCCCGTGATTCTCAAAAGTCGAACCGTGCTCCTGTCCGATCCCAACGTCCCGGAAACGAAGCAGCCGTACCACGCCGGGACCGGCAAGCTTGAGGAACACACGGCCGTTGTCAAAAAGCGAGTCAAGATCATACATCAGTCAACACGAAAATCGATTCGCGAGCTCCTGAATGAACTTCGAAGGGAGGGGCAAAAAGTTCGAACGGCTGCACTTGTCGTGGGAAGTTTGACGGATCCAATGTCGATTGGAAACCTGCACATCCGTGCGCATGCCTTCGAAGGACAAACGTTCAGGACCGCTCTCGCAGGTGCTTTGGGTTCACACGGAATCCTCACAGTTGTCATGCTGGAACGCAACATCTACTCTGAGGCCTCGGCCATTCTCCATGTCGCTCCATCACAGTTGAAAAAGACGCTTCTTCGCATCGGGGCCTCGCAGAAACCCTGGAGTGCAAATGAAAAGATGGCCGCTCTTTCGGCGTGGATTGCTCTTGCCGGGAGATCCTCATTGAAATGAAGGTTCCTGCTTTTCGTAACCTCACCAAATTTTGCTGACAAAGCGCAAAAATTCTCTGCGCTTTATAACTTTCTTGCCTAAATTTCGTCCTAATATTCTGGATTACAAATGCAACGATCATGAACGACCGAACCAGTTACAGTGAACCGAAGCTCGCGCGAACGTTACTTGAAGACATGCGCCGGGGCGATTTACGAAAAACCATCCGACGCGATTATCAGGACTTGAGACAGTTTATCCTGAACGAAGAGCAACACAAGAGACTCAAAGAAATGGGCCGCGTGAAGCGCTTTTTCTTTCTCTCCTGGTGGATGCTCAAAAGCCTGCTGTTGAAATTGACTCCGGCACGGAGGCTTCTCCTCGCGCTGGCGTTTGTCCTGCTTCTCTTTCAGGACAAAATCAACTTCAACGGTGAAAACGTTCATATCGTTTTTAACTTCAACGTGTTGGCCGGCATTATTGTCCTCTTCATCCTGATGCTCGAATTGAAGGACAAGCTGCTAGCGCGGGAAGAACTGGAAGCGGGGCAGGCGATTCAGAAAGCTCTCATGCCGCAGAGGAGCCCGGAAGTCCCCGGGTGGAGGCTTTGGCTGTTTACGCGGTCCGCAAACGAAGTGGGCGGGGATTTGATTGATTTTCTTTCTCTGAACAAATCAAAGTTTGGCATTGCGGTGGGCGACGTCGCAGGAAAAGGTTTGAGAGCAGCGCTGTTGATGGCGAAACTGCAGGCAACGATGAGGGCGCTCGTCACGGATTTCACTTCGCTCGGCACATTCGTGGCGAAACTCAATCAGATTTTCAACCGTGACAGTCTGCCTAATCTTTTTGCTTCTCTGCTGTATATTGAATTTCGTGCGGATTCGGACACCGTGCGTTTTGTGAACGCCGGGCATCTTCCCCCTGTTGTGGTGAAGAAAGCGAGTATTCACAAAATGGACAAGGGTGATGCGGCGCTCGGATTGCTGCCGGGGGCCGCGTTCACCGAACACTCCGTCGAATTGAAACGCGAAGATATTCTCATCGCCTATTCCGACGGATTGACAGACGCTCAAAACGAACAGGGGG
>JACPSI010000019.1 GCA_016193365.1 Ignavibacteriales bacterium | reverse complement strand
TAAGTATTGCGAGGTCTTCGGGGTCAGTCGGTTTTCTTGCGAGCGTTTCCCGTTCGGTCGACGAAAGCTACAGAGAGAACGACGTCTATCATCGCTGGAATGGTTTTACAAAGTTGAAATTCTTTCTGTCACCGACCCAAAATATTACATTAACGGGAAATGTGCTTTCCCGTTCTCATGGGAATTATTTCTGGTGGAAAAGCCTCAGCGAGGCGACTCGCCCTGCTGCGTCACAGCTCAACGGAAACGTTGACTCCAAGCGAGGAAATTTGAGTTTTGCATACAAGGAATTCGTCTCGCAGGACTTCTTTTATTCAATGAAGGGAATGTATTTTGGCAATTTCTGGCGTGACGACAGCGCAGGACGCGTGAACAATGTGTCAGCCTCACATGTGTTTTATGCTGAGGGCCAAGGCACGTATCAAACGACAAGCTGGAATACCATGACCTTTGGACTTGCCGCCAATTACGATCAGGTCAATTCCAATATTTTTGGAGATCATCCTGGCGCGGGAGCGGCGGTCTACTTCCAGGATGAGGTGAGGTCGACAGAGGAATGGAAATGGTCCTTCGGTGTGCGCTTTGACTGGCAAAGGGTCTCCGTCCTGCCTGCCGCCTCACAGCTCAGCCCGAAGATTGGATTAGTCTATGCTCCGGACAAAGAAACAACAATCAGAGCATCTTTTGGCCGGGGTTTTCGCTACCCGTCGATCAGTGAACTCAACACCGACATTTCCACGGGCGTGAGCTCTCTTGAGATACTGCCGAATCGAAATCTGCGGGAAGAACGAAGCACGTCATACGAGATTGGGGCAACGCAACTTCTTGGAGATGATGTGCTCCTGGAGATGGCCGTTTTCCAGAATGATTACAGGCAATTGATTGAACCGAGCGTAAAAGTGACCGAGAATCAAGATAGTGTTTTCATTCAATTCGATAATGTCACGCAGGCGAGGATTCGAGGTGTGGAAGCGGGTCTAAAAGTTGAGCTTTTTCAGAAGCAAGTCTCTGGCAACATCAATTATACCTACACGGACCCACAAGATATTTCGGATCCGTTGCGCAATGAAACGTTGAAGTTTCGGCCGAGGCATTTAGTGTACTCATCTCTCCAGTTTCATCACGATAATGTTCGAGCATCATTCGATTTCCGATATATCAGCCGTGTAGAAAGAATAGACGACCTGCTGGTTCGATATGCACCCATCGTCAACGGAAACCAGCGCGTTCCCATTAAAGTCGTTGATGCAGGGATGTCCTATGACCTGCTTGAGGCTGGCATTCCGGTTCGCGTGAGCCTCAAAGTCAAGAACGTGCTTAACTATCATTACGTTGAGCTCATCGGTAATCTTGCGCCTGTGCGGACATTCTTCATCACGATGGAGGGAGTTTTCTAGGAAGCAATAATTACGTAGCTTGATTCATGTTTATTGATTCGCATGCCCATTTGTTCTATGAAGATTTTGGTAACGAGTTGCCGGACGTGCTTCGACGGGCCGCCGATGCAGGGATTGAAAAAATCATTGTCCCCGGCACGACGCTTGAAACGAGCAAGGCCGCGGTTGAACTTGCGGAAAAACATCCGGCTGTATTTGCATGCGTTGGTGTCCATCCTCATGAGTCTTCAAAAGCCTCTGACAAAGACCTTGCTGAGATTGAGAGCCTCAGTCGGGAGCAGAGAGTGGTTGGCATTGGCGAGATAGGACTGGATTATCACTATGATTTTTCGCCAAGGGCTCGACAGATGGATGTTTTTAAGGCACAAATTCAGATCGCAATCCGACGGAGCCTCCCAATTGTTGTGCACACGCGCGAGTCCATGGTAGATGCGTTGGAAACAGTCAGGGAGATGAACGGCAACTGGAGATCGGAAGGAACGGAGCCTAAGCGTGGTGTGTTTCACTGTTTCACTGGAAGCGCCAAAGAAGCAAGAGAGCTTTTTGATATGGGGTTTTTTGTTTCATATCCGGGAATCGTTACGTTCAAAAACTCCCCCGTTCTTCAAACGCTGAAGTCCATCGGATATGCAAGAATTCTCCTTGAAACGGATTCCCCCTATTTAGCCCCTGAGCCGATGAGGGGAAAGAGGAATGAACCCGCCCATATTGTCTTCACGGCTAAAAAAATCGCCGAAGTCCTGAATGTTGACCTTGACGAACTAGCGAGAGTCACGTCGGGGAACGCCATTTCGCTCTTCAATTTGGGGAGATTGAGAGAGAACTCAGGCGGTCTTGCATGAAGACCGCAGTCGCAACCAGAATTTCGCAGTACCTTGATTCGCACGAATACCCATCTCTTTTTTACAGATATCCATTTCTGGTTCTTCTGATTCAATGGTTCAACACAGTTATCATTCTTCGCAATTGGTATGTGAGGAAAGCATTGCACAATGTTCTTGAACCAATAAAAAAAGACGCTTCAATGCTGGATGCCGGGTGCGGTTTGGGGGATTTCGCCTTGTACTGTGCGAAAAGCTACCCGGCGTTGTCTGTGGTCGGAATTGATTCCTCACTGTTCAACGTACAATTGGCCGAGAGTCTGCGCAAGCGAGTTCGTCTCGATAACGTCAGATTTGAAAGGGCGGATCTCCTTCATTATCGACCGGAACCAAAATTCGACACAATTCTTTGCAGTGCCGTGCTTCAATCCATTGAGGACGATCGTCAAGCTTTGCGGAGTATCTCGGGGGCTCTTAAAACCGGCGGTTATTTGTTGCTCTACACGCCCATTCGTTACAAGCGATTTCTGCCTTTTTTTGCGGAGCTCGAAGATGCATATCTCGACCGCTTTTTCTACAGTTACAACAATGGGTTCAGCCACCATCGATATTCGGCTCAGGACGTGATAACGAAAGTCCAAACCACGGGTTTGACGATTGAACACAAATCGTTTTCTCACGGAGTGTGCGGTGCGATCGCATTTGAGTTGTATTCTTTGTTTCTCATAATACTCAAGCGCTGTCCATCCTTTCTGCTTTTCGTTCTCGTGCCTTTGTATGGGCTGCTGCTTTTTCCAATCCAAATGATTTTAATGGCAATCGATTATTTTGTGCGAAAGACGGATGGAAACGGATTGCTGATCGTCGCCAGGAAAGATTGATGTCCGAACAACCCTCCATATTTGATATTCTTGGGCCCATTATGATCGGGCCAAGCAGTTCCCACACGGCGGGCGCAAGCCGCATCGGTTACGTTGCCAGGCAACTTCTTCATGACGAGCCAAAGAAGGCAGTAATTACGCTGTACAACTCGTTTGCAAAGACTCACAAAGGGCACGGGACGGACAAGGCTATCATCGGCGGAATCCTGGGCTTTGGTCCCGACGATGAACGCATCCGCGACTCGCACGAAATTGCGAGGAAGCAAGGCCTGGAATGGGAATTCAAATTTCGCGGCGATACCGTAAGATTTCACTCCAACGCTGCCCGCGTTAAACTTGTTGGGAAGAACGGCGGAGCAGTTGAAATAGTTGGAGCTTCACTGGGAGGAGGAAGGATCAAGATCCAGGAGATCGAAGGCTTTTCTGTGGATTTCAACGCGCAGGCACACACCCTCGTCATCATCGCTGATGATGTACCGGGAAGCATTCAACACATCAGCGGCGCCATTGCGGAAAAAGGCGTCAACATAGCGAATATGTTCGTCTCCCGCAGTGAAACACTGGCAAACATGGTGATTGAGCTCGACCAGCCAGTGGATGAGGTGACGTTCAGGAAAGTGAGTTCGTTTCCTTGGGTAAAATTTGTCAGGTCGGTTCAGCCGATGATGCAGCACAGCTCACGATACGAGAAATAGGAGGAACTCATGGAATTCAATCGACTTTCGGATATTGTCCAGTATTGCACGGCGGAAAAAAAAGACATGGCCCAGGCAATGCTCGACTATGAAATGCGCAACAAGCGTCTGACGAAGGAACAGGTGTATGACGGTTTGAAACGCGTGCTCTTGGTAATGGAAGATTCCGTTGAGCAGGGGTTAACGCAGATGGTGATAAGTCCCAGTGGTATGTTAAACAATTGGGCCAAAACAGTTTTTGTTGCAAAGGTTGAAACATTAGGATCCTCACTCAAGAAAGCTGCTGCGCGGGCGATTGCTGTGGGAGAAGTCAATGCCTGTATGGGAAAAATTGCCGCAGCGCCAACTGCCGGCTCTGCAGGAATTATGCCTGCAGTTCTTGTGACAATGATGGAAGAACATAACATGCCCCGTGAGCGAATCCTCGACGGTCTCCTCGTCAGTTCGGCGGTGGGCCTCATCTTTGCAAAGAATTCATCCTTTGCGGGTTCAGAGGCAGGGTGCATGGGAGAAACAGGAAGCGCCGCGGCCATGGGCGCTGCAACAATCGTTTATCTTTTAGGCGGAAACAACGACCAAATACTTGAAGCCGTCGGCTTTGCGTTGAAGGCCTCTATGGGCCTCGTCTGTGATCCTGTCGGAGGCCTCGTGGAAGAGCCCTGCACAACACGAAACGCTGTTGGCGTTGCGAATGCATTTGTATCGTCCCAATTGGCATTAGCGGGAATCAAGAGCCTCATTCCTGCTGATGAGGTCATCGACGCAACAAAGGAAGTCGGCGACTTAATGTCTCCAAGACTCAAGGAATCGGCTCAGGGTGGCCTGGCAAATACGAAGACGGGCAGAGAAATACAGAAGAGAGTTTTCAAACCTACATCGTAATTTTGATAGGGTCGGTTCGCGTATGAATAAGCTTTTCCTCCTCGCGTTTGTGATTTTGTCGGTTGAAACCCATTCGCAACGGCTTTCAAGTGTTGAGAAAGAGATTCTGAGACTTCAGGACCAAAGGTCATTGGGAGATGGGAAGCTCTTGTTATACCTCAGTGATTCTAAGCCCGAAATTCGTTATCGGGCCGCAATTGCGTGTGCGAATATTCAGGATTCACTGACGGTGAGTTCGTTGATTCCTTTACTCAAAGATTCGGATGAATCAGTTCGAGCAGCGGTTTCGTTTGCGTTAGGTGAAATAGGAGCGAAGGGCTCACAGGAATATCTCCTCAAAGCGTTGCATGAAGAGCGAGAGGCCACTGTCATTTCACGAGTGTTGGAGGCTTTGGGACGGTTGGGAGACATTGCTGCTCTCGACTCTGTCATAGACTACATGCCGAAGGACCAAACTCTCAAAAGAGATCAAGCCATAGCCGTGGCTCGTTTCGCCCTCAGAAACGTGAAATCAGAGCGTTCGGTATGGTTTTGTTTCGATTTGCTCCAGGGCGAAGATTACGAGACTCAATGGAAGGCTCTTTATGCCCTCTGGCGGTCAGCCCCTCAGGGTGTTATCGATGTGGAGATATCCAAAAGAAGGGAACGTCTCTCTATGCTGGCTACTTCATTAAATTCAGATGTTCGCTTGCATCTGGTGACGCTGCTGGGAAGGACAAAATCCTCAGATGCTATCGATTTGTTGAAGGCACTCGATGAATTCCAAATGTCCGGAAAAGATTGGAAGGTCCAGGTGCAGTTGGTTCGAAGTTTCGGAGCTCTTGTTCAAAGAGAGCCTGAACTCATCGGCCGAATACTTCATTTACTCGATTCTCCTTCTCCTCATGTAATGCTTGCAGCACTTCAGTCTTTAACAAATCTCATGAAGGACAATGTGCAAAGCCCGACCTTTTCTCAGCAAGTGAGGCAAAAGCTCATAGCCCTTGTGGGAGGGTCGTCGAAGAGTGAGGAGAGTGTTCAGGGTGAGGCCCTCGTTGCCCTTGGCAAACATTTCCCCGAAGAGCTGGAAAAATTGTCTTCAATTCTCAATTCAAAGGATGCGTCTCCGCGTGTAAAGGCAAAGTTTCTTGAGGCAATTTCGCATAAAACCTCGGCAAAGAATCTTGATACGATGCTCGCGCACACAGCAGACGAATCTCCCCGCGTCAGCATGGCTGCCTGGGATTTCATCAAGAGAATGTTTTCTCCGTCTTCTATCAACATTCTTCAATCCGAATATGCTCGGTGGTTCGACATCGAGAATATTCTGTATGAATGGATACGAAGATCATTATCTCGCCAAGACATGGGTGTAAGCACACTCGTCGCCGGCGCAGTGTCGGACTCTTCATTTCGTTCGGTGTTCAAGAATCGGGAGATTCAACGCAAGCTAGTTCGCGAACTCATGACGGCGTATGAACACTTTTCGACTCCGGACGATGTTGAAGCCATGCAAGCCATTCTTGTCTCTTTAGGCACGCTACGAGACACAAGCGCCTGTCAGCTACTGGAGAAGGCAATAAAAGATCCTGACAGGACAGTTTCAGTTGAGGCCGCCAAGGCCCTGGAAAGAATCACGGGGAGGGATTATTCAGGTCAGGTTCCTAGGCCTACGGCGCCAAAGTATGCCGACTATGATTGGCAGGCCCTCGATTCGATTTCTGAGAAGCAGAAAGTCATCATGACAACAAGTCGCGGGGACGTCACTTTTCAATTCCTCAAGAAACATGCGCCGTTCACTGTTTTAAGTTTTACGAAATTGATCAAACGAGGTTTTTTTGTCGGCCTGATATTCCATCGTGTTGTGCCAAACTTTGTTGTGCAGGGCGGCGACCCCAGGGGAGATGGCTGGGGAGGACCCGGTTATTCCATTCGGTCGGAGTTTTCGTTGATAGGTTATGACCGCGGGACGGTCGGCGTGGCGAGTGCGGGAAAGGACACCGAGGGTTGTCAATTTTTCATCACACACTCTCCGCAGCCGCACTTGGACGGACGATACACTGTTTTTGGAACTGTTGAAGCGGGGATGGAGGTGGTGGATAAACTTCAAGTTGGCGATAAGATCCTCGCCATCAGGCTCAGCGAATGATCCTCACTGATTGCGGGATCGACTGTCGTCGTAAGCGCTCCTGTGTTCGGGGTCTGCGGCAATGAGTCTGTCGTACACTGACCTGTCGGGATGTTGCATGAATGCTTCGGCAATTTCCATGTACTTGGCGTCAAAAAACTGCTTTACGAAGACGCTTGTCTGATTCTGGCGTTGGCGAACGAGGTAGATTGATTCAATTGCGCTGAGCATTTTCTCCAAACCTTTAGCAGGGTCTGTAGCCAGGAGGTCAATGCCTTCGAAATGGTACGTATGAAACGCTGTAATGACAGGTTGGAATTTCGTGCTATTGAGCTCATCCACGAAGCCGAAACGACTGTAGCCTGCGGAAGATTGCGGCCAGTCTTTCGCACCTGCTCCATTTGCCTGAGTCCATATCTGCAGTGCTTTCTGAAAGTACCGTGAACCTGAGTATTCTGTGTACGTTTCAAGGTCAAATCCGATAATCAGGTAGGCGTAAAAATCCAAAAGGTCTGTAAGAGGGTCGAACGTAAAGTCGTCTTGAATCATCCTTTGATTGGGCACGTACGTAAACTCCCACCGGTCGTCGAGTATGCGAAGAATCGGTGTGACCTTGTCGGATGGATCATTCCCGACGTAGATGGGACGCTGACTACCGACGAACACCTGTGCCTGATAGCGATTCTCGCCGACCACCGTCCTGAAGAAAATATCCATGCTGCACTGTATCTTTTCACCGTCGAGGTCTTCGCTCGTGAACCTTGTGTTATTCAAATACCTCTCCAGGTCGGACTCAAAGTTGCGGAGGAAATCGCGTTGCGCCGACGTAATGTTCTCCGTGTTCACCTTCACGTCGCACTGGAGTTCCTGGCCGATGCCCAGTGAAGACGCAAGACACACAGCAAACAAAAAGACGATGCAGTTTTTCATATTACTCAACTCAGGACAATATAATCATTTTCCCATGTTCGTTCAATTAAGAAAGCTTCCATTTGTTTATCTGATGGTATGTCAATTGTGTTTCACGGAAAGTTCATTGTCGGCCGGCGATCAAAACGGAAGGGGAACAAAAGCGGTGAGCCTTGGGAACTCGTTTGTGGCAATCGCCGATAACCCGTGGGCTATCGCGTACAATTCGGCGGGATTATTGCAACTGAGATCCATCGAGATTTCGACATTCATTGTACCTCACCAATTTGGACTCCCGGAACTGAGGACAGTTTCGGCTGCAGCTGCTGTTCCACTTGGTGGTCCAGTAGTGGGTTTTGAAGTCGAACAATTTGGTTTTGACAAGTATAAGGAATCTGTTGTACGCCTGGCAGCGGCCATGGAAATCGACAATCGCCTTTTTGGCGGCCTCACGATGAACCTGAGCAGATTGAGTCTGGGCAACTACGGTGCCACGCAAGCAACGACTTTTAACGTTGGATTGCTGGCGAATGTGCGGGAAGATATTCGTATCGGCTTTTCTGCTCACAATATTTTTGGGGCTCGCATTGGTTCGACAGGCGAACGATTACCTCAAGTATTCTTTCTCGGCGCTTCCTACGCATTACTCACAGACTTGATGTTCATTATCGAGATGGAAAAGGACGTGCGTTTCCCGACAATGTTCAAAGGTGGTCTGGAGAAAACGCTCTTTGACTTCATGATGGTCCGAGCGGGTATTTCCAATAACCCTGACAAGTTTTCTGCGGGAATCGGCTTGAGGTATGGCAATGTCGAATTTGGTTATGCAGGTTACAGCCACATCGATTTAGGTTGGACTCATCAGGTTGATTTGTCATTCAGCTTGGGTGGAGAATGAGGTCATTTGTTCTCCTGACTGTTGCTTTCTTTTGGACAACTGCACAGTCCCAGGAACAGGAAGTTCCGGACACGGTTTTGGGAAAGAGTGAAACGCTCGAAGAAATTCTTGAAGAGATTACGCAAGATGCGACGGATTCGCAGCTTGCCGACATCCTGGCTCAGCTGGAAGAGAGGCCGCTCGACCTTAACATGTCAACGGAGTCGGAACTTCAACAAATTCCCGGCATAACGCCGATGCTGGCGCTCCGTATTGTGTTGTTCAGAGAACGGAAATGGTTTACGAGCGTGAACGAACTGATAGGCGTCGAGGGTATGACCAATGATTTGTTTGCACGCATTAGGAAATATTTAACCGTTGTTCGACTTACGGAGGAAGGTGCGCCGGCTGTTTTTGGCCTCCGGGATCTCCAATAAAATCCTACAACAAGATTGTGGCACATTATAGCGAAGGTGGGCCTTTCGTAAAGCGCTCGCAGCACAGAGTTGAATTCGGTTTGCTCACGGAAAAAGACCCGGGCGAAAGGGCGCTGAATGACTTTGTGGCGGGTTATTTCATGGCCAATGTACCATCCATGGCGGGCAAAATCATTGTGGGAGACTTTGTTGTAGAGTCCGGAGAGGGACTGGTGCTGTGGCGTTCCGTGGGCTTCTCGAAAGGGAGCGAGGTGATATCGCCATTGCAGAAACGCGGCACCGGAATGAAGCCCTACCTTTCAACAGATGAGAATCTCTTTTTTAGAGGCGCGGCAATGGAATGGAGGGCTGAAAAGATGGCTCTCACCGTGTTCCATTCGAACAAACCAATAACCGCGTCGATAAACGCGGAGGGGGATATCACGAGCCTCTTTTCAGACGGATATCACAGAACAGCCGGAGAACTCGCGAAGAAAAACAACTCACGGGAAAAGACCTCCGGTTTCAGGGTCGACCTGATGCCGATCGACAGGGTCAAACTTGGAGCGACGGCATATCAGGCACAATTTGCTCATGGTTTATTTTTGAATGAAGCATCCGGTTACCTGGGCGATCGTGTGTCTGCGGGCGGGTTGGATTTCTCGTATACGGACAAGCGCGTAAGCATCTTTTCGGAGGTGGCAAAAACGAAGAGCAATTCGCTTGCGAGCGTTGCGGGCGTAGTTTTTGAACCGGATCGACGAGTGAACGTAGCCCTGGTGGCGCGCTACTATCCAAGAGGGTTTGCCAACATTCATGCCTTTGGCTTCAGAGAGAGTGGAAGCCTGACCCAGAATGAATCAGGTATTTATTTCGGCGCGAGATTTCTCATAACAAAATCCATCCGGTTAGCGGCCTACTATGACCAGTTTCGTTTCCCCTGGAGAACTTCATCTCTTGAGCTGCCGGCTTCAGGAAATGATTTCCTTCTCTTAAGCGACATGAGCGTCGCACGAAACATCGACCTGCAAATACTCTACAAAAACAGGCATAAACCATTTTCTATGAGTGAAACGGATCCTTATGGGAGATTAAAAGATGTTATCAGGGAAAGGAACCAGAGAAACTATAGGGCTACGCTTCGCTTTATCTCCTCTGCAGTTGCAGAATGGAAAAGCCGGTTTGAGATGGTTGACGTGTTTTATCCAAGGTCAACGCGTTGCGAGAGAGGACTCCTGTGGATGCAAGATGCGAGATTACGGCCTGGAATGAACTTGACTGTCGACGCGCGGGTGATTATTTTTCAAACAGATTCATTTGATTCGAGGGTGTATGAGTTTGAGAGCGACGTTCGCGGAACTTTCTCGAACCCGGCTCTTTTCGGCAAGGGTATTCGCTGGTACATTCTCACGCGCCATCGCCTGTCTGGAAACTTCGAGGCTTCAGCAAAATACAGCCGCACCATAAAGGACGGTGTGAAGACGCTCAGCTCCGGTTTAAGCGAGATTATCGGAGACTCCGATGGCCAGCTGAGTTTTCAAGTTGACGTTATTTTCTAGTGTAGGGACGAATTTTCTTGAGCCAATTTTTGTGAAACAAACCTTTTTGCTTCCGGACGCTCCATCGCTTCGTCACTATCATAAGGAGAACCAATCATGAAGAAACTTTTTACGATGATTGCTGTCGTTTTGCCGTTCGTGGTTTCGGCACAAACGAAATATAAACTGCCGCCCAAAGAAGTTGTTGAGATTTTGGACGCCACGCCGACGCCGTTTGTTGTCGTAAGCCCGCAACGCGATGCAATCCTCTTTGTTGATTTCAAGCCCCATCCCTCCATCGATTTTATTAGCCGCCCCTTCATTCGGCTCGCCGGACTGAGAATCAACACCGAACTCGGGACGCGTCAGAGATTAACGCAATACACAGGGATGACAATTCGGCGAATCACGGAAAAAATCGCAGTTAAGGTCAACGTGCCTCTAAATTCGGACATTGGGTTTCCTGTTTGGTCCAACGATGGAAGCAAGATTGCATTTACCAGGGACCTGGCAGACGGAGTGGAATTATGGATCGCTGATGCAATGACGGGCAAAGCAACCGCAATCAAAGGCATCCGGTTGACGGATATTCTTGATACTCCCTTTGAATGGATGAAAGACAACGCCAGGCTCCTTGTTCACCTGGTACCTGAAGGCCGTGGAAAGACTCCGGAGCCGTCGATGGTGCCACAAGGCCCCATTATCGATGAAACTGCCGGCAAAGTGTCGCGCATGGCCACATTTCAAGACCTCTTGAAGAATCCGTACGACGAAAACGTCTTTGAGCACTATGCCACTAGTCAGCTTGCGATTGTTCACATCAGCGATGGTTCTGTCACAAAACTTGGCAAACCCGGCTTGTTTACCGCCGTGAGCTCCTCACCCGACGAGAAGTATTTTCTTCTGACGAAGTTGCGCAGGCCTTTTTCTTATCGAGTGCCGTACTTCTATTTCACAAGGTCCAATGAGGTATGGAACGCAAAGGGGTCACTTGTGAAAACAATTGCCGAGTTGCCTATCTCCGACGAAATACCTCAACAGGGAACATATGTGGGACCGCGTGCTGTTCAGTGGCAGCCGCTGCACAACGCAAAACTTGTCTGGGTTGAAGCCCTCGACGGAGGGGATCCTCTGAAAAAGGTCCCACATCGTGACAAGGTGATGAGTTGGGAAGCGCCGTTCAACGACCAACCGCGGGAAGCCCTGAAAATACAACATCGGTTTGCCGGCTTCGATTGGACGGCAACGCGTGATGGAGTGTTGTATGATGAATACGACAGGGATCGCAGGTGGAGGACAACCACCTCCATGAATATTAACAAACCTGCCGAAGCGAAGAAGATTTTTGATTTGAGCGCCCGGGATTCCTACAAGGATCCGGGAAGGCCGGTGTATGAAATGAATCAGGGAGGAGAGAGAGTGGTTGCGCAAGAGGGGGACTGGATTTACCTCGCAGGCCGGGGCGCCACGGATCAGGGTGACAGGCCCTTTTTGGACAAGTTTAACCTCGAGACGTTACGATCGGAGCGCCTCTTTCGAAGCGGGGACACGTCGGTTGAGCAATTTACTTCCTTTATCAAGAATTCCCGGTCGGAGATAATTACCCGGTACGAAAGCAAGGCCGAACCTCCTAATTATGTTGTCGTCGATATCCCGAACAACAAACGAACTGTTCTAACGGATTTTAAAGATCCTGCGCCCCAACTCACGGGCATGAGGAAAGAATTGATCAAATACAAACGAGCCGACGGAGTTGACCTCTCGGGAACGCTTTACCTACCGCCTGGATACCGTGAAGGAACGAGGTTACCCTGTTTGCTCTGGGCATATCCACTGGAATACTCCGACCCGGGAACCGCGGGCCAGGTACGCGGTTCGCCGAATGCTTTTACCTTCCTGCGTGGGTCGTCGCCTATTTTCTTTGTCACGCAGGGATACGCAGTCCTTATGGACGCAACCATGCCCGTGATTGGAGATCCCGAAACAATGAACAATACATTTGTCGAACAGATCGTGTCGTCCGCGAAGGCCGCGATCGATAAGCTGGACGAAATGGGTGTCATCGACAGGAATCGCGTCGCTGTGGCGGGACACAGTTATGGTGCGTTCATGACAGCCAACTTACTTGCGCATTCGGATTTGTTTTCTGCCGGTCTAGCGCGAAGCGGTGCGTACAATCGTTCATTAACGCCGTTCGGGTTTCAGAGCGAACGGAGGACATTTTGGGAAGCCACGGACACATACATGAAGGTCTCTCCATTCACATATGCCCACAAGATCAACGAGCCTATTCTGTTGATTCACGGTGAAGCTGACAACAATTCAGGGACGTATCCGATACAATCGCAGCGGCTTTTCGAGGCAATCAAAGGAAACGGCGGAACGGCGCGGCTTGTGCTCCTGCCGTTTGAATCTCATGGGTATGCATCGCGAGAGTCAAACCTCCATGTCCTGGCTGAAATGTTGGAATGGGCCGATAAATATGTCAAGAACAAGGTTCAGATCGGTGCGAGGTGATGGAGGATTCACGACGTTGGAATAAAAAGGCTCACGGTGGTGACTTCTTTTTTCACTCGCGTTTTTTCCGTATCTTAACACTATGCATACCAACGGAAAAAAGGGAACCGTCCTGGTTGCAATGAGCGGCGGCGTGGATTCATCGGTTGCCGCGGCGTTGTTGCTTGAGCAGGGTTACCACGTGATCGGGGTGACGATGAAGACCTACGACTTCGATGAGGTCGGGGGCAATATCGACAATGAGTCGAGCTGCTGCGGGTTGGGTGCAGTCTACGATGCGAGACTTGTTGCCGCCAAGTTGGGAATTCCCCATTATGTCACGGACTTCCGCGACGAGTTTGGGAATCGCGTTGTCGACTACTTTGTTGAGGAATACCTGCGGGGACGAACTCCGAACCCCTGTGTGATGTGTAACCGGGATATCAAATGGGGAGAACTTCTAAAGAAAGCTCAGGCTCTTGGAGCCGACTGCATTGCGACGGGGCACTATGCCCGCGTCCGGTATGACGGAGACAAAAACCGTTATGTCATCTCGCGCGCATTGTTTGCACAAAAAGATCAATCATACGCACTCTGGGCGCTTTCACAGGAAGCGTTGAGCAAGACCTTGTTTCCTCTAGGCGAAATGACGAAGCCGGATGTCAGGGGTATCGCTCAACGCCTGGGCCTTCGTACCGCCGACAAGCAAGAAAGTTTTGAGATTTGTTTTGTGGCTGACAACGATTACACCCGGTTCTTGAAGGAACGCGTGGATCGTCTCGGCGTGGAGATACAGGGCGGTGATATCGTTTGGGACGGCAAAATTGTGGGAAAGCATCAAGGATACCCGTTCTACACAATCGGACAGCGCAAGGGCATCGGAGCGTTTGGCCGAAAAATGTACGTCACGGGAGTCGACGCCGCTTCGAATACACTTCAGATTGGAGAAGACGGGGATCTTTACAATTCCAGGTTGGTGAGTCGCCAGGTGAACTGGGTAAGCATAGCAAAAGCTCCTGAGGAATTGCGCGCTTCGGTGATGGTGAGATACAAGGACAAGCCCGAACCGGCAACGATTTATTCCCATGAGGGGACAATCCGCGTCGTTTTTGATGCTCCCAAAAGAGCCATTACTCCAGGGCAATCCGTTGTTTTCTACGATGGAGATGATCTCCTGGGAGGAGGTATTATTGACGACTTGGCGGAGTAGCAGCCTTTCGTAACTTCAGCCAAAGCCCAATTCTGTTCATGAGAATTGGGCTTTCTTGTGTGATATCGATGATGTAACGGAAACTTTTCTCTCTCTTGTTCGTTTTTTACGCTAGAAAGACGTGAAACAATCCCCAGATGACTTTCAGCTTGTTCGCGCCTTTCAGTCCGGCGATGAGAAGGCATTTGAAGAACTCATCAAGCGATATCAACGTCAGGTCGCAAACATAATCTACCTAACGCTGGGAAACAGGCATGCCGTCGAAGATCTGACACAGGAAGTATTTATCCGTGCGTTTCGTTCGCTTTTAAGGTTTGAATTTGACGCGTCATTCTATTCGTGGTTATACCGAATTACTGTTAACCTCTGCATTGACGAGATCCGCCGTCGAAGGATTAAGCGGACATTCTCGCTTGAGTTTTTCTCCGAAGAGCGGATGAGTGAAGGAGAGAAGCCGTCAAAAAAAATCCCTACGCCGGCGGACGCTTTGTTGGAGAGCGAAAAAAAAGACATTGTGGCGAGCGCATTACAGAAACTCCGACCTCCACACAGGAGCGTTCTGATTCTACGCGAGTATGAAGATCTGACCTACGAAGAAATCGCACAGACATTGAGAATTTCCGTCCAGGCAGTGAAATCCCGGATTTTTCGCGCCCGGGAAGAAATGAGAACCTTATTGAAGGAATATTTTCAGGAACGCACATGAAACATCAGGATATTCAGAATCGGTTATCGGAATACATTGACGGAGAGCTCGCCGGGCCTGTGCTCTCTGCAGTGGAAGCGCATCTCTCAACGTGCTCAGAATGTGTGGGCATCGTGAGCCAGTTCAGAAATATCCGCGCGGGGATCAAGGAGAGAGCAGATGTTGAATTATCAGGGTCGTTTTCGGCGAATGCGTTGAGGTCAATCAGGCTGCAAATTGACGAATCCGGGAATTGGACTCCCGCCGAGTTCATTGCGCGGAGGACCGTCCTGGCGCTTTCGATTGTTGTGCTGTTGCTCGTAGGTTTGACGAGTTTCAATTTCCAGGAGGAGGAGATTTCAGTCGAGCGCTATCTGCGAGGCGAGGCGTCAGATTCAGCAGAATCGCAGATACTCTTTAACGGAGACGAAATTTCTAAGGACGATGTTTTGATGGCAGCGGTGTCCAAACAGTAAGGATGGAATGATATGCAACCCCGCTCAAAAACTTTGCTATTTATTCTCTTCAGCTTTCTTCTGGGAGCTGTCGGAGGCTTGGTCGTGGGCAAAACGTACTATGGACGCACCAACAAGCCACGGCCCTCACGGGAGGATATCCGCAAAGAGTTCTCGGAACGACTGCAACTGGACGCTCGACAACGCGCAGCAGTCGACTCCCTTCTGGAATTCCATCGAAGCAAGTTTGGAGAGATGAGAAAGCGATATTCTGAGCGATTCAAAGCTCAGCGCGACACATTGCGCTGGGATACGAGAAAGGTGTTGTTTCCTGAGCAGAATAAGTTGTACGATGAATTCATTAGAGAAATGGATGAGCGTGAAGGCAGGGAACGCGGACGGCGCAACAGGGATTAGGAACAAAAGCGTTTCGCTTTCGTCTTTAGAAAGATTAACGGAGGATCGTAGAATGAAAAAATATGTAATTCTGGCTGTTGTTGTCATTGTTGTCGGGGGAGTAGGATACTACTTTTTGGGAAATAACAAAACAAAGGAACAAACTCCCGCGGGCCAGGTGCAACGCGTCATAAAAGCTGAAAGGGGCGACCTCAACCTCATTGTTTCCGCAAACGGAGTAGTTCAGCCGATCAATAAAGTTGAGATCAGATCGAAAGCGAGCGGGCAGATCGTTGAACTGACGTTTGAGGAAGGCCAGGCGGTGAGCAAGGGAGACCTGCTCACAGGGATTGACCAAACCCAGACACGAAACGATTACGACCAGGCAAAAGCCGACCTCGCGCTTGCAGAAGCTGCCATGGCGCAGGCGGAGAATAACCACAAGCGTGCAAAAGAACTTTTCGAGAAAAAGCTCATTTCCGAGCAGGAGCGCGATCAATCCGGCGTGGATTACGTACGTGCACAGTCCCAACATGTCAAAGCAAAAGCATCACTGTCGTCCGCCGACGACCGCTTGCGAGACACGCGGATCCTGGCTCCGATTACCGGCGTGATTTTATCAAGGAGTGTTGAACTCGGACAAATCATAGCTTCGGCTGTCTCGAACGTTGGCGGCGGAACGTTGCTTGCAACGATTGCGGATATGGATATGGTACATGTGGAAACAAATGTCGACGAGGTCGACATCGGAAAAGTAAAAGTTGGACAGAGCGCGAAGATTGTGGCCGATGCGTATCCGGAAGACACTTTTCGAGGTGAAGTCATCCGCATTTCGCCGCTGGGAAAGACTCTTCAAAACGTGACGACGTTTAATGTGATCATTCTTGTGAGGAATCTCGGTGGGAAACTGAAAGCCGGCATGAGCGCCTCAGTTGATGTCGAAGTGTTTAACCGGAAAAACGTTGTGCTCGTTCCAAATGAAGCGCTGAAAGACCCACGAAGCGAACAAGGAAAAGCGTTGTTGGCATCGGCAAACCTGTCAGTCCCTGAAGAAAAACAGGAACCTTCAAAAGAGAAGAAGACTGTTGAAGGAAAAAAGGGGACAAGTTCGGAGCAATTTGACCCCGCGAAGTTCCGTGAGCGTATGCAGAACGCTTCTCCCGAGGAGCGCCAAAAAATGTTTGCCGAAATGCGGCAACGGTTTGAAAAGATGTCACCCGAAGAACGCGAGAAGATGCGGTCTCAGATGGGAGGCCGATTTCAACGCGACGGGGGGCAGGGCGGGCAGTTGGGAGCGAGTCAAGGTCAGATGGGCGGCACGACGATGTTTCGAGGAGATGGCGCAACGGGCGGCGCATCGGATGTCTCGAGCCCACGTGTACGTCGACAGTCACAGGTAAGCAACGAAACCGACGTTCGTTGGCGCGTGGTTGTAGCGAAAGAAGGCGCGGTGTTCAAACCCAGATTGGTCAAGGTTGGACCGAGTAATTTTGACAATTCCGAAGTGCTCGAAGGCCTGAAAGAGGGGGAAGAAATCCAGATAACGACAATTTCACGCGCAAAGTTAGCAAGCGAACAGTTCAATGAAAGAATGAGGAACATGAGCGGCGTCGGCGGCCTTGGCGGTGGTACACGAGTTCCAGGGACGAGGTAACGAGGAACGATCAATGAACGTCAAGGAGAGTTTTCTTACCGCGCTCGCCGCGCTCGTTGCCAACAAGTTACGCGCGCTCTTGACGATGCTGGGCATCATCATCGGTGTCGCGGCGGTGATTACCATGATTGCCATCGGTGAAGGTTCGCAAAAAGCCGTTACAGAGCGGATCCAGGCTCTGGGTTCAAATTTACTGTTCATCAGCCCGGGGGCGCAACGTGGCGGCGGGACTTTTGTTATTCAATTCGGTACGAGTGTACGATTAAGGAACGAAGATGCGCATGCGATCAAGCGATCATCCAATGCCATTGAGGCTGTGGTTCCGGAGTTCAACAGAAACGCACAGGTCAAATATGAAAACCGCAACTGGAGTACGCGGATCATCGGAACGATTCCGGATTACGAGTGGGTAAGGAACTTCTACGTTGTCGACGGGCGTTACTTTAACAATCAGGAAGAGAGGGCTGCTGCGAAGGTCGCGGTCATTGGCTCCACTGTTGCCGAGAATATTTTTCAAGGAGTGGACCCGATTGGCAAGACGATCCGCATTTCGGGGCAATCATTTGAGATCATCGGCTTGCTTGAAACGAAGGGCCAGAGCGGTTTCCAGAATCCGGACGACCAAATCATTGTACCGCTGAGCACAGCGCAACGGAGAATCTTTGGCGTTGACTACCTGTCGCAGATAACGGCAAAGGTCGTAGCCCAGACGCGCAACGACGAAGCGTTTTACGATATTGAACGAGTCTTAAGAAAGTCGCACAAACTGCGTGAGGACCAGGACAACGATTTTAGTATCAGGAACCAGGCCGATATTATCACTACCTTGACTGAAACACAGCAGACATTTACGTTTCTCCTCGCAGGAATCGCAGCCGTATCTCTCGTTGTCGGAGGGATTGGCATTATGAATATCATGATTGTCTCCGTAACGGAAAGAACAAAAGAAATTGGGATCCGGAAAGCGATTGGCGCAAGGAAACAGGACATCATGTCGCAATTCCTGATTGAATCTGTCGTCCTGAGTATCTCCGGAGGCTGCCTCGGCATTGTTCTTGGTGTTGTAGCTTCGTATCTTATCACAAGCTATGGAAATCTCAGCCCAATCATTTCGTTGAATTCTGTCTTTGTCAGCTTCATTTTTTCTTCCTTTGTTGGAATTTTTTTCGGGATTTATCCTGCCTGGAAGGCTGCCGAATCTAATGTCATCGACGCTTTACGGTATGAATAGAAGCCTGCCGGTTCTCCTCCTTTTGGTTCTTTTTTTGTCGGGGTGCGGTAATGCTCCCACGCCGGACGCGCAACAAGGCAAGCCAGTTGTGTACGTGGAGGTTGAAAGAGCAAAAAAAGCTCCTATTGTTGCCACCACCAGTGCGACGGGGACGATAACATCGAAAAGCGAGGTGAAAATCATCGCCCAGACAGAGGGAAAAATCGTTAAGCTCAATGTTGAAGAAGGGGATAAGGTGAAAAAAGGCGAGGTCCTTGTGAAGCTTGATGATTCCATACTGGCTGCACAGGCAGCTGAGGCTGAGGCGAATATGGAAGATGCCCGGTCGGTGTTCGAAAGAGCAGGGACCCTGTTCAATTCAAAACTGATATCTCAGCAAGATTATGACCAGTCCAAAACCCGCTACAATGTGGCCAAGGCTCGATTCAAATATCAGAAAGCTCTCCTCGACTACACGACCATTACGGCTCCTATCTCAGGTGTCATTACATTCCGGGGGGTTCGGGAAGGAGACATTGCGGTTCCCCGGACGGTCCTCCTGACCGTCAGCGACCCGACAACGCTCGTCATCGAAGTCACCGTGTCAGAACTTGAAATCCCGAAAATCAAGCTGGGAGATGCCGTCAAGATTACGGTCGATGCATATCCGCAATGCGCTTTTAAAGGAAAGGTCCGACGCATATTCCCGGCGAGCGATCCTGTCACGCGCCTCGTAAAGGTCGAAGTTGAACTTACCGAAAGAGACGAAAGACTGTTTCCGGGGCTGTTTGCAAGGGCTGAGCTTACGACATCCTCAAAGCCGGATGCCGTGGTCTTGAGCAACGATGCAATCGTAACATCGTCGACAGGACAAACGACCGCATTTGTCGTTGAAGACTCCCTGGTTTTCAAGCGTGAGTTAACACTCGGCATCAAGGACGGAACACGGGCCGAAGTATTGCGAGGAGTAAAAGAAGGCGACAAAGTTGTCGTTGTAGGTCAGAGTGCCCTCAACGATAAAATGGCTGTGCGGATAACAAAGGAGAGGTCATGAGCTCTACAGACGCACACGAGTACCGCCTTTCACAAAAGAAATCGTTGTCGGATTGGGCGATCAAACACCCCATTGGCACGACGATGCTTGTGTCCGTGGTGATTGTCCTTGGATCGTACTTTCTTTCAAATCTCCAGGTCGACCTCCTTCCCAAGATAATCTATCCGCAAATTCGAGTGAACGTGGCCAACCGCGGCGTCGACCCTCTTGTCATGGAAGAAACCGTGACGCGCTTGCTAGAATCACGACTTGCCACAACAGAAGACGTGACGCGTGTCGAGTCTCAGACATCCGAGGGCCGCTCAAATGTCACCTTAAGCTTCGATTACGGGAAGGACATCGATGTTGCTCTGCGCGACGCGAGCACAAAGCTCGACCAGGCGAGAGCAGGGTTGCCGCGTGAAGTGGACCCGCCGACAATCTGGAAAGCGGACCCATCGCAGATTCCCATCTTTGAGATTGCCGTGTCTTCTTCGACGACGGACCTCGTATCGCTTCGACGTTGGTGCCAGGAGTATTTGTCCATTTATTTCATGACAGTTGCCGGTATCGCTTCTGTTGATGTTGCCGGTGGTCTCGAGCGTGAAATTCAGGTCATCATCGACCAGAAAAGAATTCAGGGGTACGGGTTGTCCGTGACAGAAATTCTGCGAGCCATCCGCGATGCCAACCTCGACCAGACGGGGGGGCGGGTGATTACCGGCCGACGGGAATATCTCAGCCGCACAGAGGGAAAATTTTCAAGCGTTGAAGCCATTCGTGAAGTTCCTGTTCCTGTCCGATCTCAAGGAAGCATGCAGCGTATCAAGCTGAAGGACGTTGCTCGGGTCGAGGATTCGCATCGCGAACAGAGGATCTTTGTCCATCTGAACGATATTCCAAGCGTCAAAGTGAGCATTCAGAAACAGCCGAACGCGAACACCGTCGAGGTCAACGATGGAATAAGAAAGAAAATGGCTTATCTGGAGAAGAGCGGCCTTATACCGGCGGGGATTGAGTTCAAGGTTGTGAACGACCAGTCATATTACATAAAGAATTCTCTTTCGAGCGTTTCGGACGCCGCGCTCATCGGCGGACTGCTTGCAATGATTCTTGTCGGCCTTTTCCTGGGGAGTTGGCGTCGGACATTCATTATCGCTACGTCTATTCCTATAGCAATTCTGGCAACTTTTGTGATGATGGGCATGGGGAATCTCACCCTGAACATTATATCCCTTGGCGGTCTTGCGCTTGGCATAGGAATGTTGGTTGATAATTCGATTGTCATGCTGGAAAATATTTCGCGCCATCAGAAGCAGCATCCGGATCCTGTGGAAGCCGCTCATTACGGAAGCAATGAAGTCATTTCAGCAGTCATTGCATCGACAACGACGAATCTCGCATCCGTCCTGCCATTTTTGCTGGTGGTGGGGCTGGCTGCCCTGTTTTTCAATGAATTGATCCTCACGATCTCGTTTGCAATCATCGGGTCTTTGCTGGTGGCTATCACTCTTGTCCCGATGCTTTCAGCCTTATTGTTCAGATATGAAGAAACACACAAAAGAAAAACGACGAAAATGTTTTCGGCGGTTGAAGAATTCATCAGAAAGCTGACGGGATGGTACAGCAATACGCTCGCATGGACGATTTCTCACAAGATACTCGTCGTAGGCAGCTCCATTCTTATTTTTATCGGCTCAATACTTCTGTTTCAAAGATTGGGGTCAGAGTTTCTTCCGTACATGGATGACGGAAGAATCAGTATAAGAATCGAGATGCCACCCAGTACAGGAGTATCGGAGACAAACAAAGTGGCGGACCGCCTCAAAGAGATCGTTAAAGAAATGCCGGCAAAAGCATCGGTGTTCTCGACGGTGGGGGGATTTATCTTTGGAAGGGGAACGGCGGAGTTTGCCAATAGAGGCGGAATCGATGTCCAGCTTGTTCCATTGAACGAACGAAACATTTCCAGTAATGAATGGATCGCCCAGGTCAGGAATAAAATAAATGAGGCGCAGATCCCTGAAGCCCGCATTCTTGTCTCGAAGTCGCAAATTAGGGGGATTCGAACATCGAGCAGCAACAACGACGTTGGAGTGAAAGTGCAGGGGCAGGATTTAAACACGCTCATCGTGCTGGCGAATGAAGTCATGGCTCGTCTGCGGGGCGTTGACGGGCTTTCGAATTTGAACAAATCGTTGGATGAGGCCAAACCGGAGTTACGTATCCAGGTTGACCGCGAGCGTGCCGCGGAACTGGGGATTTCCATTCGGGATGTAGGAGAGACAGTACGGACTGCAATCGATGGCACGATTGCCTCGAAATACACGGAGGGCGACCGAGAGTATGATATCCGTGTCTTGTTGGCAAGGTCCGAGATTGCGAACCTGCGGGATGTCGAGGACCTTATTATATACCCGACGGTGGGTCCGCCAACAACGTTACGCAGCGTGGCGAAAGTGAAAGAGGGTTTAGGACCGGTGACAATCACGAGGGAGAATCAGAATAGGATCGTGGAGGTTAGCGGTGATATAGCCGGAAGTTCAAGGACACTTGGCGAAGTCATGGAAGATGTTCATGCCACTCTTGACCAAATGAAACTGCCGGAAGGATTTTCACTGCTGTATGGGGGACAAGAGGAAACGGTAAAAGAAAACAACCGCGTCCTTCTGACGATCATCTTACTCGCTGTTTTCCTTGTCTACGTCGTGATGGCTGTCCAGTACGAATCATTGCTCAACCCATTCGTAATTCTCACGACAATTCCTTTTGCGCTCATTGGAGTGGTTCTCTCTTTGTTTGTGACAAACATACCTGTGGGCGCCACCGTCATGCTCGGTGTCATATTGCTTGCGGGAATAGTGGTCAATAACTCTATTGTCCTCGTGGAGTTTATTGAAATCATGAGAAAGGAAAAGGGGATGTCCATGGAGGATGCTGTGCGTGCGGCAGGCCCTGTCCGTTTACGTCCCATACTTATGACCACGTTGACCACAACCGTAGGAATGTCGCCTCTCGCTTTGGGCATCGGAGAGGGATCTGAAGTACTTCAACCGCTTGCTGTATCGACCATTGGCGGGCTCATTGTGGCAACCGTCATCTCATTGCTTATCATTCCTAATATCTATCTCATCTTTCACTCGGCAAAGGAATTTCTCGCCCTCAAGCTTGCAGGCAAGAAGAGTGTCTCCAAGAGACCGATCCTGGCGACAACTGCTGAAAATGTTGAGGCAATGGCGAAGTAGTCCTCCCGATGTATTGATTTTTCCTTGTTGACCCGGGCGTAAGTTCTCATTAGCGCAAACTACCGAGCTGTGAAGACAGCTCCTTCCGATCGCTGTTCCTTGCGAAAACAGCTTCGGTTTCCTATATTTTCTCCAGTTCTCAATCACCGCGAATCAGACCAATCCGCATTGAAAATCCCATGAAGAAGACAAAAATCCAGGTGCTAGACGAACTTCGAAGGAAAGCGCTACTCGGTGGCGGCGAAAAACGAATAGAGGATCAACACAAAAAAGGAAAGCTCACTGCACGTGAGAGGATCGATTTATTACTGGACGACGGGAGCTTCGAAGAGATCGGCATGTTCGTCCAGCATCGTACGGCGGATTTTGGGCTCGATAAACAGAAGTACCTCGGTGACGGCGTTATTACGGGTCGCGGGTCGATTCATGGCAGGCCGGTGGTGATTTTTAGCCAGGATTTTACCGTCTTCGGCGGGTCTTTGTCCGAGGCACATGCGGAAAAGATTTGCCGTGTCATGGATCTGGCATTAAAACTCGGCGTGCCGATTATCGGGCTTAATGATTCCGGAGGAGCAAGGATTCAGGAAGGAGTTGTGAGTCTGGGCGGGTATGCGGAAATATTTCTTCGCAACACGCTCGCCTCGGGCGTTGTCCCTCAGATTTCGGCGGTCTTGGGTCCATGTGCAGGTGGGGCAGTTTACTCGCCGGCGATCACCGATTTCGTTTTTATGGTCAAACACACAAGTCATATGTTTGTGACAGGCCCGAATGTCGTTAAAACTGTCACGCACGAGGATATCAGTTTTGAGGATCTCGGCGGCGCTCTCACACATGCCACGAAGAGCGGCGTGGCCCACTTTGCGATGGAGAATGAGGTCGAGTGCCTCGACGGAATCAAAAGGATCCTGAGCTTTATTCCTCAAAACAACGTGGACGATGTCCCTGCGATTGCCACGGACGACGACGCCAACAGAAAAGACATGGAGCTCGACGCACTCGTGCCGGAGAATCCGAATAAACCGTACGACATGAAGGACATTATCCGAAAGGTTTGTGACCGAGGTGATTTCCTTGAAGTCCATGAACTCTACGCACCGAATCTCATAGTCGGTTTTGCGCGGCTCGGAGGAGAATCCGTGGGCATCATTGCAAATCAACCATCTGTTTTGGCGGGCGTGCTTGACATTGAATCTTCACTGAAAGGAGCGAGGTTTGTCCGTTTCTGCGATGCATTCAATATCCCGCTTGTCGTCCTTGAAGATGTCCCGGGATTCCTGCCGGGAAGTGATCAGGAATGGCGAGGGATCATCAAACATGGCGCAAAGTTGTTGTATGCATTCTGTGAGGCAACAGTTCCGCGGATTACGGTCATTACAAGAAAAGCCTACGGAGGAGCATATGATGTCATGAACTCGAAGCATATCCGGGGCGATGTCAACTATGCCTGGCCCACCGCTGAAATTGCTGTTATGGGTCCGAAGGGAGCCGTGGAGATTATTTTCCGCAAAGAGATTGAGAAATCGACTGACAAAGAGAAAGCGTTGGAGGAAAAAGTCGACGAATACCGGCAAAAATTTGCGAACCCCTATATTGCCGCGGAACGCGGCTACATCGATGAAGTCATCATGCCGCATGAAACGCGGTCCAAACTGATTCGTGCCTTGAAGTTCCTGGAAAACAAAGTGGATACAAACCCCCGGAAGAAACACGGGAATATTCCTTTGTGATTTGTCACACTCTTCGAGCGCTGAGCGTTCGGTTCTCCTTGATTTTCCCCTCCTTCTTGATTATCTTAGTTCGGTGAATGATTCAATAATCAGAACTGGAGGCTGATGGTTCGAGTTCTTGTGATAGTTTTCTGCCCGTTCTTTCTTAGTTGTTCATCTCAACAATCCACCCGTCCCTCAGAACCCGTTTCAAAAACTTCTGCTGTTTCCGTCAAAGAAGGCACATCCGCGCGACCGTCTAGCGTTGCTCCGGCACAACCTGTCGTGTTGGAAGACTCGCTTGAGCATTCCAAAGGCGAGCAAAAACCAGAATTTGTAACATCCGATTCTCTTCTGGACGAATCAGAGACAATAGCACAAAAGCTCGAAGTGGCAAGACAACATTATGTCTCGGCACTGACTGCCCAGGAGGCAAAAGACACAAGCCTCTCGGAGGTTGAATTTGAGGAAGCAATACAGATTCTCAATGAATTAAGTGATTTCCCGGACATCGAATCGAACAAAGACTTCACGGATTTGTTTAAGAGCGTTGTCGAAGATTATGAGAAGCACATTACCGTTATCGACCGGTTAGGTCCGTACGCGTCCATTTTTGCCATTCGGGAAAAACTGAGCCAGGACGTAGAGTTGATCGATACCGGTGAAGTGAAGATTCCCAGGGACGAGATCAAAGGCACGACAATCGCACTCCCTGTTAACGAATACGTTGAACGCAACATCTCGTTTTTCCTGGGGAAGGGTCGCAGCCACATGGAACGGTGGCTCTACCTTTCAGGAAAGTATTTTCCGATGATGAAGCGAATTTTCCGGGAGGAGGGAGTGCCCGAGGAGCTGGTGTATGTCTCGATGCCGGAGAGCGGCCTTCGCACGGATGCCCGATCCTGGGTGCGCGCGGTTGGGTTGTGGCAGTTTATGAAAGGGACGGGGACGTTGTACGGCATGAGGAGCAACTGGTGGTACGACGAAAGACGCGATTTTGAAAAATCCACACAGGCGGCGGCGCGACATCTTAAGGACTTGCATTCAGAATTTGGCGACTGGTATCTTGTGTTGGGGGCCTACAATGCCGGCGCGGGAAGAATCTTTCGGGCAATCCGCAGAAGCGGAACGACAGACTTTTGGGAAATGCGAAAATTTCTCCCACGCCAGACGAGGAATTATATTCCTCAGTATATCGCGGTAACGCGCATGGCAATGGAGCCGCACAAATATGGGTTTACGGACATCGAGGTGGCTGATTCGCTTATGTGGGATGTCGTAGAGATAAGTGATTGTGTGGACCTGAAACTTCTTGCCGAGTGCGCGTCCACAGATGTTGAGACGTTGCGGGAGTTGAACCCGGAGCTCTTACAATGGTGTACACCACCGGGGGTGACCGGCTATCGATTGCGGGTTCCTTTGGGTTCCAAGGACACGTTTGCAGAGAACTTTGCCAAAATTCCCGATCATCAGAAACGGGATTGGGCCATCCACATTGTAAAAAAAGGCGAAACGCTTTCAACAATCGCGCGTCGCTACGGTCTTACGGCTTCTCTGCTGAAAGAGGTGAATAATCTCCCGAGCGAGCGACGGCTCTCCATAGGAAAGAACCTTGCAATTCCTGTACCGTCCGAATTCACGAGCACACGATCGAAACAACCGTTTGCATATGATACGGATGGAAAACGTGTCGACTTCGGCAAAGTCCGGGCATATGTGGAAAGAAGAGACAGGACGAGAACGTACGCGCCATCTGCACCGATCAAAGCCCCGGCAGGAAAGCAAAAACTTGTCTATCATGTCAAAAGGGGCGACACCATAGGACACATTGCTGAATGGTACGGCGTCAGGGCAAGTGCAATTCGGAATTGGAATAACATCCCTTACGGCAACCATATCTACGGCGGGCAAGCGATTAGCGTGTGGGTGGAGCCATCAAAATACGCGTCATTAGAGAAAATCGATCGCTTCACGTTTTCCGAAAAACAGGCACTTGAGAATCGCGAAGTACCTCAGAATACTGCGGGAAACGAGGCACGCATGACGTTGAGGAACGAAGGGAACGGTTGGAAGGAGCACGTTGTTCAACGGGGAGAGAGCCTGGAGAGAATTTCGCAAAAGTATGGTGTCAGCGTTATGGAGCTGAAGGCATGGAATAACCTGCGCAACAGCAAAATCCTTCCGGGGCAAACGCTCTCGGTGTACTCGACGCCTGAGGAACGCGTCAAAATCATCTCTTCGCCCGCGGAGCCGATGATTGGTCCCCGTTTGCCAGCCGACCTTCAGGGGTCGAAGGTTGCGGAAATCCTTCATCGTGTCAAGAGGGGAGAGACACTGTACGAGATCTCGCGAAAGTACGGCGTGAACGTCGCGAGCCTAAAATCTCATAATAATCTTGGAACAACCGTGTTGGCTGTTGGCCAGGAGTTACGAATTCCAGTGGAGAAAAGTATCTCGGACAACGTTCTTTACCACGAAGTTCGGCCAGGCGAGAATCTATGGAAGATCTCAAAAAAGTACGGCGTGAGTGTGCGAGAGATTGAAGAACGAAACGATACTTCGAGCGGAATACATCCGGGAGATCGTCTCGTCATTCCCGTCAAGTAGAAGCTAGCAAAAGCTCCTTTCTTCGAGGCGTTTTAATAATTTCTTAATTGACTCTCAGCGTTTTTTGTTCGACATTCTGAGAGTTTCATTCCCAAAGTCCGTTAACCCCCGAATTTTGCACGTTTCATGAAATCGTTTTTCTGCCTTCTACTTATTGTTTTTTCTGCATCCATCGCGGAAGCTCAAGGCCTTTCCAAAACTACGGTTGATGACAATTCCAAGTTTACCAATGTCGGGAACATTGCCATTACAGTTTCAAATTACGGTGTGTTCGGACATGGTTTTCGCCTCTGGCCTCAACAGCCCTCAATCCAGTATCCGCGGGGCTCGGGAATTGAACACTGTTTTGTTGGTGGGCTATGGGTGGGCGCCTCGACTCCGAACGGCATCCGGGTCACAACGGGAGCTGTCGACGTCCCTTCCCTCCGTAATGTTGCCGAAGGTTTTGAGTTTACAACGGGGACTGATTCGCGCGTCATAGAGCGGTCATCCCTTCCAGACAGCAGGTTTTTTTCCCCAGACGCAATCAGCCACCAGGATTTCATCGCCGACTTCACGGACGTGAACACCACGAATCCGAATCAAAATAACGAGCCGATTCCCAACCATCAACCTCTGGGGATCAACGTGCATTTGGAGACCTATGCGTTCAATTTCTCGTTTGCGGACAACTTTGTGGTGTTCAACTATTGGATCAAGAATGTTGGGAGCTCGGTCATCGACAGCGTGTACGTCGCGCTCTGGGCTGACCTTGTCGTGAGGAATACAAATCTGACGCCACCGACAGCTGGAACACCTTTCTATGACAAAGGCGGGCTGGGATACATTGATACGTTGAACCTCGCGTATGCGTTTGACTATAATGGAGACGCGGGGCTGGCGGACAGCTACGGTGCAATGAAATTCCTTGGGTCAACTCCGTACCTCAACACGACGGGTTATCAGTCGTGGCAGTTTCGGAATACAACCGACCCCACATATTTTTCTCCGACAGACGATAACAACAAGTTTAACAAGATGGCCGGTGGGTTGACACCGCAACAAATTGCAGGGATCCCGCGCCCGAGCAATTTCATGACGATGATTACAGCAGGGCCGTTCAGCCGTGTCAACGCAGGGGATTCCATTAATGTCGTATTCTCTGTCATGGCGGCGAAGAAAAGAACTCCCTCACCAACCACAGACGATTCACCGGGGCAAAAATCAATCCTGGTCCAGACCGCGGAGTGGGCACAACGAACGTACAACGGCGAAGACCGAAACGGAAACGGCATAGAGGACCCTGAAGAGAACTGGTCGGATAATGGAAAGCCGAGGAGATACTTCCTGCCTTCGCCTCCTTCTGCGCCGAGGATAAAGGTCGTGCCGGCCGACAAGGTCGTGGAGATTTACTGGGACAATTCTTCGGAAGCTTCCATCGACCCCATCTCGAACCAGATGGATTTTGAAGGATATCGCGTGTATGGCCCAAACGTGGGGTTTGACCTCACTCTATCCCAGGATTTGCTGGGAAGTTTGAAACTACTCGGCGAGTTCGATACGCCGCAGAATGACATCGGATACAACACGGGATTCAATGCGATTCGGCTTGTTTCGCCCGTCACCTTTCCTCCTGAGACAACGAAGTACTCTTACAAGTTCACTGTACCGGGCGTACTCAATGGATGGCAATATGGCTTTGCGGTTACAGCATTTGATTCGGGCGATTCGAACACTCAGCTGCAAAGCCTTGAGAGCAGCAGAATTCAAACCCTCCGCAGGGTTGTTCCGGGCACACCACCGGACCAAGCGGGTTCTGCGACTGTCGGGGTGTATCCAAACCCTTATTATGCGCGGGCCTATTGGGATGGAAGCGGCGAACGCGACAGGAAACTATACTTTTACAATCTCCCGCCGCGAGCGGAAATCCGCATTTACACTCTGGCAGGCGATATCGTCGATGATTTTGAACACGATGCTTCACTCTACAACGCGAGCGACTTAAACTGGTTCCAGCGTTTTTCCGACGGCACACAGATGCTGGCGGGAGGAGAACACGCATGGGATTTGATCACTCAAAGAGACCAGGCTGTTGCAACTGGTTTGTATCTTTTTACTGTGAGGAATAAGGATTCCGGTGAAATCAAACGCGGTAAGTTTTTGGTCATCAAATAAATCCACTAAATACTCCCATCTATTGCAGGAGGCTACCATGAGAAATCAACTACTTTTTCTCATTGTTTGTCTAGTTGGATTGGGTTCGATTGCTTGGTCGCAAACGGACTATTCAATCCGCCAGCTGAACGAAGTTCCGTTGGATTCACTGCTCTTGATTGATACTCAACAATCGAGTGCCCGAACCAACCTGGACGACACAGATCCAGTACGACGTAATGATACTGTAAGGGTCGTCGGCGTGGTTCTTGTCAGGCCGCGCATCCTTACGTATACGCTTGCGCGGTATAATATTTTCATTCAAGATACGGCGAGCGGTGAAATATTTGCTGGGCTAAATGTGCTGACCAATGATACCTCGTCACAGGCTCAAAGCACGCTGATTACCGCCGTTGACAGCGGAATGGTTGTGAAAGTCGTTGGCCGTGCATTGGAGTTTGGTAACCAACCAAACAGCCTTACGGAGATGTTCATGTATACTACAGGCGCTCCCGTGTTTACAAGCCCGGTTGCAGTTGAAATACTGAGCAGTGGTTCGCGCCCCGCTCCGAGGGAAGCAACAGTTGACAGTTTTTCAGTAGGCACAAGTCCGAGACCATCGCGGGGAGAGAAGTACGAGGGAATGTACGTTATTGTTCGGAACGTAACAGTAAATTCTGTCGACCTCGGATCAGGCCGTTTCACATTTGTTGATGCGAATGGAAATCAGATGCTGATGTACGACGGATCTGGATACTACACGTTGCGGGGACACCGTTATACAAACTCAAGATATTCTCCGCCTCCAGTTGGGACGAAATTGGAATATATACGTGGTGTCATATTACCGCAACCTCGAACGGGTACAGGCGGCGAGTATGCCATAATGCCCATGTATCCTGGTCCGAATGAGCTTCAAGGTTCTTCATATCCTGGCGACATCAAAATCGACAAGTTTGCACCGCAAATAACGAATTTGAGAAGGACTCCGGGAGTTCCCACGTCCTCAAATGCTGTCAGCGTAACGTTTGCGGCAGCAAACTTAAATTCAGGAGCCGCAATCGATAGTGCAGCATTATACTATCGTGTAGGTTTGAGTGGAAGTTATGTCCAACAAATACTTACACTTGCCCCAAGCGACACATTGTATCGTGCCACGATCCCCGCCTCTCCGAATGACAGTATTGTCAGCTACTATACGGCAGCGTACGGCTCCGACGGGACATCTGGAACGTTCCCGGATGCGACGGTCCCGTTTTTCTATAAAGTTCGCGACGCGGGGTTGAGAATCTTTGATGTGCAGTTTACTCCATTCGTCAATGGGCAATCTGGCTTTGTCGGAGACACTGTCACAGTGAGTGGAGTTATCACAGCGGATACCTCAGATTATGTAGAGATATCAGGAGGCAGGCCCCGAATCTTTATGGCCACTCAATCAGGTGCATGGAACGGTGTTGCCATTTGGGGAAGCACAGCAAGTGTTGGAGTTGACACTCTCCAGCGGGGTGACAGCCTGCAAGTGACTGGCATTGTGAGTGAGGCAAATGGCCGCACGAACATTCAAGTGTTGTCCAAAGTGTTTAGGCAAAGAGGAGTAACCGTGCCGGCACCTTCGTCGATATCCATTTCTGGATCCGGATCGGTGAGCTACGATTTGAGCAATCCTCCTGTGAATGGCAACTTAACGTTCGAACAGTGGGAGGGCAGTCTTGTTCAGATCACCAATCCCTATGTCGTGCGGCGAAATGCCGACAATCCCAATGACGGGAGCGGCAGCAATTTTGGAGAGTATTTTATCAGCGCTAACGCCTTTGGGGCCTCGTTTTCCAATTTCGGGCTTCGCGTGAATGACAATGGAACCAACAGGTATTATGCTGACACTTCGGCTTCGTACACGGCAAAGCCGTCGAACGCGGTGCTGATACCGTTGGGGTCGAGGATTTCCACCATAAGGGGCATTCTTGATTATTCGTTCAGCTTCTACAAACTCGAACCCCGAAAAGACGACGATTTCGGAACAATAACGGGCGTGGAAATCGTCGATCTGACGCCAAGCGGTTTCGACCTCAGTCAGAACTATCCGAATCCGTTCAATCCTGCAACACAGATACGCTATTCGGTTCCGACGGCCGGCAAGGTTACGTTGAAAATCTATAATCTGCTTGGGCAGGTTGTGGCAACACTGGTCAATCAGGAACAGGTTGCTGGAACATATGTCACTCGTTTTGATGCATCCCGTCTGGCCTCCGGAGTTTACTTCTACAGGCTCCAGACAGACGGCTATGCGGCGGTGAAGAAGATGATGTTTCTGAAATAAAGGGCATGTTCCCAAAAAAGCCGGGGGAGCGTAAGCTCCCCCGGGCTCTTATCCGGTGAGAAATTTTGTTCAACATATGCCCCTGGCAATCCTGATTGTTTTGGGTTGTTCAGAACGATTTCCAAGCCAGCCGATTGGTAATCAGGCGCCTGATACGTTTCTTTCCCTGTTCCCTGATAGTACGCTTCGACGGACGACGAGCCAACAACATCTTCGTTGGTGGGGAGTAGACCCGGACGGTTTCGTCATAGGCTTCGTATTTTCCTTTGACAGCACAAGCTGGACGTTCACGCCGAAGAACGACAGTCTCTTTGGCTTGCGGCTCAACACGACGGATACCACGTATGT
>JACPSI010000018.1 GCA_016193365.1 Ignavibacteriales bacterium | reverse complement strand
GTTGGTTCAATCGCGCTGAGGGGTGTTATTCTAGCACTCGTGATGAATCTCATTTTGACACTGAGAGATGCTGAGTACGAAAGGACTTCGGCAGCTTCAACTATACAGAATTTGGCCACTGCGGCCAGAGTTATAGAGAAGGACTTGAAATACGCCGGCTATTATGCCGACACCACTGCGATCACCGCTTTTTTAGTGGCCACAAACGATAGGGTCCAATTTGTCGGTGATATTGACAACAACCTTTTAATCGACACCATAGACATCTGGCTTGCAGACGATCCTAGTGGCGAACCCAATTCCAAAGTGATCGCAAGGAAGGTCGGAAACGGATTGCCATTATACCTTGCACAAGGCTCCGTGTCGATGAATTTACAGTATTATGATTCTTTGGGAGTAGCAACATTAGTCACAAACGAAATCTTAGCAATTTCAGTACTTTTATCGCAGAGGAATGAGTATTCGATGACTGATACTTCGTCCTCCGTAATCAAAAGAGAAGTTCTTGTTTTTCCGGCAAATTTACAGTAAGGGGGAGCTACCATGGGTGCATCAAAAGGTGTTTTGCTTAGTGGTATTGCATTAATTGTTGGAATGTACGCCGTTGGCATTAAAAAAGCAGACGCTATCATTGCGGGCTCAGCAGGAACGCGGGTTTACCAAATACAGTCTGACGCAAATGCGAGAACTGGGATCCGTTTGGCCCTCAACGACATGAGAGACAACAACAGTTGGTCTACAAGATCCAAAACCATTATCTTTCTTGCAGACACAATTCAATATGATATCGATAATATCCAATCGTCGTCTCCCAAGAAAGCAAAGATCACATCTACGTCAAGGTTTAAGGGAGTCGAAACAAAAGTGATTGCATATGTCGAAGAGGGCGCTCCGATTCTGAACAAAAAGGGAAAACGCATCGGATATGATTGGACAATAACAAGAACATATCTCATCCCTTCAAACGAATAATACTTGAATCAATAGTTCGATAAGGCACTTTCCATGTCTCCTGGCTTTCATGTGCCCCTAAAAAACAATGGTTTCAGTTGCAACCACAAATAATTCAGTCTCTTTGCCCCCCGGTAAGGAAAATAAGGCAGCAGACCAGGCTCTCATAAAGCAGAACAAAGAAGCCGCGAAGCAGTGTCTTCTTGTTGCTGACAGGCTGATCAAAGAAGCCGATTTCGAGAAAGCCCGTATCGAAGTCGAGAGGGCACAGAAACTCGACCCGTCGCACCCTTATATCAGCGCGTTCCTCGACCGAATTGCGTACTTCGAGGAACAAAAGAAAAAGAACCAACCTTCTCCGCCACCCGTCGTTGTCGCTCCAAAACAAGAAACGCCAGGTCTTCCCGTTGCACAAGTTGCACCTCCGCCAAAATCTCCATCACCGCCGCCGCCCGTGAGCGCGCCTACGACAGTGCAAAAATCGCAGGCAGCACCGCCACCTCCACCAAGTCCGACTCCCAAGAAACCGGTTGACACGGCAAAAATCCTCGAGAGCCTGAAGTCGACGATAACTCCTGCTCAACAGTCTCAGCCCGCGCATCAGTCTTCGCCGCCGTCTTCACCCCCGAAACCCGAAGTCGATTCGAAGTTGGATGAGATGCGCAATCAGATTCAGCAGCTGACGCAAGCCCTTCAGGAGGAGAAAAAGGCGCGTGAGGAGATTCGCGAACATCAGCTCCAGGGCGCCGTCAATCAACTCAGGCATGCCATGGAAAAAGCCTGGATCAACGGGGCGCCTAAAGCACCTGAAGCCATCGCGTGTCATCAGTTGGCCCTCTCGCTCAACATTCCTCCGGAAGTTGAAAAATCCGTCCAGCGCGAGGTAAAGATCGAAATGTACAGTCGCGCCGTGAAGGAAGTCATTTCAAAACGCAAGCTGTTGCGCAGCTCGTCCTCCACGCTTGAATGGCTGAGGAAAGTGTATCAAATCACCGTTACAGAGTACCTTGAAAACGAAAGCAAATTCCTTTTGGACCTTGTCGCAGACCAGTACAAGGGCACGGTAATTCTCGTCTCTGAAGATTCGAAAGCGCGGAATGAGCTGACAAACCGGCTCAAAGCATCCGGTTATGCAGTCGTCCTGGCTCAAACGCCGGAGCTTGCCCTGGAAAAGGTCGAAAAGATCAACCCCAATGTCATTCTCTGCGAGCAAAAGTTCACCTCTGACGGCGCGCTGAGCGGCATCAAGTTCATGCATATTCTTCGGACAAACTCAAAGCTCAACTTTATTCCGTGTGTATTGTTTTGCGAAAAAAGCGATCTGGAAAGCCTGAAGGCTTCTGAGTTGCGTGCCAATGAAGCGATTGTCAAAAAACCTGTTGATTTCGACGAGCTCACGGCCGTCATGAACGAAAAACTTGTCCAGTTTAGAGAGTACATTTCGTCCCTGGTGTGATGTACCACCAGGATTTCACGCTCATTGAAAGGAAGTATGTATGAGTCATAAAATATTGCTTGTGGAAGATGACGAGGATAACCGCGACCTTGTTTCGTTTGTGCTGCAGCGAAGTCAGCTTGACGTTGAGCTTCTGATCGCGGAGAACGGCGAGGAGGCTGTGCAAATGGCCACGGCAAACCCTCCCCATTTGATTCTTATGGACATGCAGATGCCGGTGATGGACGGCTGGCATGCCGTCCCCCTGATCAAGGCCGATGAACGCACGAAAAATATTCCTATTATCGCCTTTACCGCGCAGGCAAAACCGGAAGACAAGGTCAAAACCAAGGCGCTTGGTTGCGTGGAGCATTATTCCAAGCCCATGGACCCGGAAGAATTACTCAATTTGATTCAAAAATACCTCAACTCACAAGGTTGAAGATTTCGACGCTCTTTAGCTGAGGAATAGTATGTTTAAGTCTAAACTTTACTGGAAAGTCTTTGCAAACTTTGCTTTGCTTCTCGTCATTTTGACCGCAATGACGATGTTGACGTTGAATATCCTGTCTCAAATCCAGAAGAATTATAGCCTGGCGTTAAGTGACACGAAGGCGTTAGGAAGCCTGGAAAGGGTACGAACGTTTTTGAACGATGTTCCTGCCGCGGCGACGGAATATGCCTTTACAGGTTCGAAAAGCGCCAAGATAACGTACGAAAACGGCTGGAAGGAATTCGACCTTGCCCTGTCTGTACTGCAGAAAGACCTCAACGATAGCATGTCCGTGAAAGCGCTGAACCAGGTAAAGGCAAATTATCTTCTGTGGCTCCAAAACGTAGGCGACAAGATGGTTTTGCTCCGGGATCAGAACATCTCGGGCAAGGAGTTCGAAGGGCAACTCAGAGACCTCGTCGCCCTGGAGTCGCAGATTCAATACATGTCAAACGCGCGCAGTCTCCTCCGCGATATCTACCAGCGAAAACTGGCGTTGCAACCACAGGCGATCGAGCGAGCGAGCGGCATGAGCGGAGAATTGGGCGTGTTCATAGGCTTCATTAATATCCTCCTTGCCCTGTTTGCTGTTGCCCTGGGCATCGTCCTGACACGGTCCATTACAAAGCCGGTTCGTCTCCTCAAAGAGGGAACGCAGCACATTATGGAGGGAAAGTTCGACGTCATTTCACTCAATCGGACGGATGAGTTGGGTGAGCTTGCCACCGCCTTCAACAAGATGTCCACGATGCTCGGCAACAACTATACCAAGCTGAAGGCGTACTCCGAGCTTGTGACGACCTTAAACAGCCTCGAGTCCATCGATGAGGTGGAGTACAGAAGTCTTGAATTGCTGTGCAAAAATTTGCATGCCTCAGTCGGAGCGCTCTATCTCCTCAATAATGACTTAGGCCAGCTCGAGCTTGTGGCCGGTTATGGCTTGAAACAAAACGGGCAACAGATAAAGACGGTGCGCGTGGGCGAAGGCATCCCGGGACAATGCGCCAAGGAACAGAGAATTCTCCAAGTGAACGACATACCGGCGAATTCGGGTTTCTCGATCGACACTGGGCTCGTCGAGATTACGCCAAAACACATCATCGCCGTACCGATAATTTTTCAGGACAAAGTACTTGGAGTTCTTGTCCTCGGTTCAACGAGTTCTTTCGTTGAAGCCGAGATGGATATTGTCAACAACTCCGTCCCGCAACTGGGTGTCGCTATCACCAACGCATTGAACGACGAGGCGACGAGAAAATTGTCGATGGAAATAGCAAAGCGGAACGAGGAGCTCAACTCCAAGAACGCCGAGCTGGAAAACGCCTATCGTGTGAAGTCGGACTTCTTGTCGAGCATGTCGCACGAATTGAGGACGCCGCTGAACTCCATCATCGGGTTTAGCTCCATCCTTCTGGCGCCAAATTCACCCGAGCCGCTGACCAAAGACCAAAAAATGGCCATCGAGAAAGTACTGAAAAACGGCCGGCACCTCCTTCAACTGATTAACGATATTCTCGACCTTTCAAAGATGGAAGCGGGAAGGATGAGTTTAAGCATCGAATCCGATGACATACCGTCGGTGATTTCAAACTGCGTGTTGACGGTTGAGCCGCTCATGAAGTCGAAGAACCTGAACCTCGTGCAGGATATCGTTCCGGATTTGCCCCGGTTGAGTACGGACATTGTGAAAATCCGGCAGATCATCGTCAACCTGCTTAGCAACGCGACAAAGTTCACGGAAAAAGGAGACATTACCGTCAAAGCTTGGCAATCGGGCGACATGGTTTCTATTTCAGTGAAAGATTCGGGCATCGGAATTGAAAAGAAAAACTTTGATTTGATTTTTCAGGAGTTTCAACAAATCGACAGCAGCAACACACGCAAATACAAGGGAACAGGTCTCGGGCTTCCGATCGCTAGACGATTGGCAAGAATGCTGGGGGGCGACTTGACCGTCGATAGCGAATACGGCAAGGGGTCTACTTTCATCTTAACAATTCCTCCGGTCGTCTCTGAAAAGAACGCGGCTGAGGAAAAGAAAGAGACCCCGAAGCCCGCGCCTGTACCCATTACTCAATTCGTGCCGCCCTTGCCCGTTGGAGCAACTGGCAAAGGAGTTCAGATTTTGTGTATCGACGATGACCCTGATGTTATCGAGATCCTGCGGAAATACCTTATCCCCGAGGGATATTCGGTCGCGGGTGCACTTTCCGGTGATGAGGGTCTGGCGGCTGCCTCGAGGCTGAAGCCGTCTCTTATAACCCTCGATATTATGATGCCTAAGAAGGATGGATGGCAGGTTCTTCGCGAGTTAAAGTCAAACGCCGCCACCAAGGATATCCCCGTGGTTATGCATTCTATCGTTGACAACAAACCTCTTGCGATGTCCCTCGGGGCGGTCGATTTGCTCGCGAAACCGACAGACCCCAATCGTCTTCTTTCCGTCGTCAGGCAGTTCATTAAATCAAACGACCAATATATTCTTGTTGTTGACGACAACGAGGATTTTGCGTTGGCCGTGAAAAACCTCATGAAACCCGATGGATTAAACATCAAAGTTGCCAACGGCGGCAAAAAAGCGCTGGAAATCTTGAAAGAGTCAAAGCCAGCGCTTATTTTACTGGACCTGTTGATGCCGGAAATGGATGGTTTTGAAGTTGTCCGGCAGCTGCAGGCGAACGATGCCTGGAAGAGGATTCCAGTTATTATTCTCTCCGGGAAGGAACTTACACCTGAAGAGCTTTCAAAGCTCAACAACCAGGTAACGAACTATATGAAGAAAGATGATTTGTCACAGGTGGAGTTAACGCGCACTGTGAAACGGATACTGAACCTTAACTGAAACGACCTCAATGTTCGACAAAGAACCCACGATCCTCGTCGTCGACGACACAGAAGATAATCTTGATTTGCTGGAGTTTGCGCTGAAGCGCAAGCCCGTACGAATGCTCCGGGCGACAAACGGGAAGGCGTGCCTTGCAATGGCACAGGAACACAACCCAGACCTCATCCTCCTCGACATTCAGATGCCCGAGATGGACGGGTTTGAAACGCTTCGTCACCTGCGCGCCAACCGGACCACGGCAAAGATTCCTGTCGTCTTCTTGACGGCACAAAAGAAAGACCCTGAAAGCATCGCCGCCGGCCTCGAGATGGGTGCCGAGCAATACCTGACGAAACCTATCGATACGGAAGAGCTCCTGGTGAGGGCGAGAACTCTGATCCGCCTCAAGCGCGCGGAGGCTGAGCTCGAACGCACAAAAGCCGATTTCATGGCTATGCTGGTCCACGACCTGAGAAGCCCGATCACTGGGATCAAATCCGTCATCGAATATTTTCTCGAGGATGGAAAATCCACCGGCCTCCGTCCCGAGCATATGGAGCTTCTTGAATCTTCTCATGAATCCTCCGTCCGCATGCTTGAACTGATCAATGACTTGCTTGACCTATCGAAGTACGAAGCCGGCAGCATGTCGCTTGACAAACAATCGATACCCCCCATGCGGATGATCGAACAGTACCTTAAGCAGATGGAGCTGCAGTTCAAACAAAAGAACATTGCGTTGAAGATCGAGCATAGAGACGGAGTCCGCGATGTATGGGCTGACGAAGGAAAGCTGGGCCAGGTACTGATCAACCTGTTGACCAACGCTTACAAATTCACGCCAAACGGAGGTTCGGTCACGATCTCGGTGGAGCCCTTTGCGCCGCCGCAGGATTCGCTTACACAATCGGGCGATTTCGTTCGAGTTTCGGTCGCTGACAGCGGCGTCGGCATCCCTCAGTCCGAATTGCCTTTGTTGTTTGACCGCTACAAGCAATTGTCGACCTCCAAAAAAACGAAACACAAAGGGACGGGGCTGGGGCTCGCCATCTGCAAACTCATTGTAGAAGCACACGGCGGACAGATCAGCGTCTCGAGTGAAGCGGGAAAAGGAACGACGTTTGGCTTCACCATACCCACTCGGGTTCAATAACCCAACAAGGAATAATCATGAACGACCGAATTCTGATAGTTGACGACGAAGACAGTCTTCGTCTTTCCATGAAAATGCGCCTGAAGGGTGCGGGGTTCGATGTGGAAGAGGCTTCTGACGGCGAACAGGCCCTCGACAAAATCCGCGAGAATCAATACGATGTGGTTCTGCTCGACATCAAAATGCCGACATTAAGCGGCCTCGACGCCCTCCCCATGATTGTCCAAACAAGCCCCAAAACGGACGTCATTATGATGACTGGTTTTGCGGATTTTTCCGATGCCATCGAATGCCTGAAAGCCGGCGCAAAAGATTACCTCGTGAAGCCGATTGAAGTCACGGAACTCGTCACGCGCCTCAAAACACTCCTTCGCACGCGGCAATCGGAGAGAGAACTGCAAACTGTCCAGCACCACTATTCCTCGATTCTTTTCTACGACCTCTTTGGCCCGCTCATGACAATCAGAGATATTGTGCACAGCGCCAACAACGTGAGGGAAAAGGACCAAGAGGCTCTCCTTGCGTACGCCACTGAACTGAGCGAGCAACTTTCCTCCAAAGTGCGGGGAATGCTCGACTTTACCCATATTGAAAGCGGCGTCCTGGCGCTCAACCGCAAAAAATTCGATATCGCCAAACTTGTGAACCAAATTTGCGATCGACAGCGGATCCTTGCTCAAAAAAACAAGGTTTCTCTGGAGAAAGTCGTTCAACAAAAGCTGCATTCGTCACACTGTGACGGCGAGAAGATCGAACAGGTCCTTAACTATTTTTTGACGGCTGCCATTCAGAATTCAGAGCGCGGCGCCGAAATCAAGGTTTCTGCGGCCAACAAAGCCGGCGACAATCAGGTGAAAGACCAGGTTCAAGTCTCGGTGCGCAGCAGCAATTCAAATGTTCAGGAAGAAGATTTGAGCATTCTGTTCCACAAGAATGGTAAGCCCGTCGACGGCAGGAACACGAAGCTTCAGGAGACAGTCCTCAACCTGGCAATTGCAAAGCGCCTTATTGAAGCCCATGGTGGGTTGTTCTGGATAGGCCCGAAAGAGAAGAAGTCGATTCAGTACAATTTCTCCATTCCCGTCGCCTGAATCGTGCTGCTTGCCCTACACTTTCCCGGAGCGATGACCTTTCTAAGAGCCGATGGATAAACTACGCTACGTCTACAAATTCAAGTTCGCCACCGGACCCGAAAAAGACTTCGAAGTCGTTCTCGATCCAAAGTCTCTTGAGCTTCTCAGGGAGGCAGATGTTCCGAAACCCGAATGGACGAAGCTGAAATTTTCACAATGCAGCAATTGTCCCCTGGAGGACTCTGTGGAACACTGTCCTGTCGCGATCAATCTTTCGCGAGTTGTCGAAACGTTCCGTAATAACGACTCTTTCGAACAGACGACCGTGACTGTTGAGACGCCGCAACGGACTTACACAAAAAACGTCCAGCTTCAAAAAGGCATCAGTTCATTGATCGGCATGATCATGGTCACGAGCAATTGCCCGATCATGGACAGGCTGAGGCCGATGGCCCGTTTTCATCTTCCCTTTGCCACGTCGTTGGAAACTTTTTATAGGACGGTCTCCATGTATCTGACGGCTCAGTATTTTCTTGTGCGCAAGGGCGAAAG